>DASUMO010000361.1:0-7240 GCA_036277695.1 Chitinophagaceae bacterium | reverse complement strand
TCGTTAGCACCTGGTTTAAATTTGACTCCCTCCTCAGCCTGCAGGTGCAGGTGATCAAGAGTCTGGTGAAATGCCTGTATTACCGCTTGTTGGTCTTCCCGGGTTTTGAATATACCTGCATCCTTATAATAGGATACCTGGTTAATAGTACTGTGAATACTTTCCAGGTTCCACAATTCTACCGAAGGAAGCTGGTTATAGGCTTCCAGGATCTGTTGCCCCAATTCATAGCATTCTGTATACGGAAAGTCCTTCAGCGAAAATTGCTTGTGGGTTAGCTGGGGATCATTATGAATGGTCTTGGACCAGAAAAAAGTCTTAAAAGCCGCCATTTCCGGGTACAGGTAAAAATACCAGAAAGGGATATCCTTGCAGAGGTATTGCATTTCCCGGCTTTTGAATGAATTAAAATAACGGAACTGCGCCATCATTCCTTTCAGGTAATCCAGGTGTGACAAGGCTTTTCCGTTCATACCCGGCGCCATAAAAAGCACCGATTCATTTTGCAACTGGAGCAACTGATCAATGGACAAATGATAATGTTCACAAATCCTTTTTAATTCATTGAGAGTAATGGGCTTTTCACCCCTGATCCGGCGGTAAACACTATCGGCACTCAGGTCCAGCAGATCACATAACTCATCCACAAGGGATAAATGAGGTGGAAGGTTCTCTTTAAGGTGGCTAAAGAGTTGCTGTTGGAGTTCGCTTGTTTCCATGCTGTTGAAAATTACGGAAAATCCGTAAAATCAAACTGTTCTTTACGGAAAGATGCAGTCTGAACTGCAACCGAGTTCATAACAAGGATGTTTCCATTAGGCTGACTATGTACGGTGAGTTGGTTTCAGGATATCCGCCAAACCGGCGCCGGTCGTCTTTGTTTGTCGTTTTCAATCGCTTGCCGGGCACTCTAGGTTTGTGATGAAACAAAGCCAACCAACCATGAAGCTCCTGTTCCTCACCAGCCTGATCGGAATGTTAAGTTCTGCAACTATCATCAATGCACAACAAGCAATACAAGACGTAGAACTCTCCGCGAATCCTGGCAAATTCAACAGCGGTATTGAATCTTCCTTTATCAGTGATTCAGCGATCTACGATGGCTCTGACTTTCCAGCAGTCAACCAGGAAAACGAGGAGCAACTTTCCAATGCATCTATGGCAAAAAAGAAAAGACTGAATTTCTTTATTATTTCCAAGCGGAAAAAAGGATCTTTTGACCTGGCGACCCGGTTCAATGTATTCCGGGCCAAGCTCAAGAGTCTTTTCCGGAAGAAAAGGTTTGTTGCCATCGTTGCCCGTAACGGGCATTCTGCCAGTGCCAAAATCCAGTTTCGTTTAAAAAAATATGATGCCCGTATCGGCACGCTCTGGTTTGACTCACATGGTATGTATAAAAAAGGATATTCTCTTTTCTTTATTGGGAAAGATGAAGTCAGTTACAAAACCTTAAGGGACTCATCCCTGGCTGGTACTTTCAAAGCGCTTTCAAATTTTACCGATCCGGAGTCCAAGATCATAATCGGGGCTTGCTATGGCGGCGCCACTTACCACCGTTCTTCCATTGACTATAAGGATACCACCCGTATGAACGGCGATTCGATGATGATTATCATAGGCCAGTTATTCGAACAAGCCCGCATTTATGCCTGTGAAAGCTGGGTGATGACCAAACCCGGTCTTTTCCTGAAAAGAGAGGCGGTTGCGGGATTTCCGGGTCGTAAACTTTTTCGCGACCAGTGCTATAAACCTGCCTGGGAAAATGTAGGTAACTGGAATGAATACAATCATAATAAAAAAAGTTTTAACCGGGTGAATCCTCTCACGCTCGATATGTATGGGAATGCCCTGGTAAGATCAGCATCTTATTCGGACCAACAGGAAGTAAAAAAAGATATTGAACGCAACCTTTCGAAATTACAAGCAGGTTTATACAAATAAATATTCATCGCTCATAAGACAATGTTCATCGAAAAAGTTTCAACTCACTTTGTCCTGCTGATAGATTTGGCTAACCCGTTTACCGCATGAAAAATACATGCTTTACCCCGTGTTCATCCCACTGCTAATACCCGGCAGTCTCTTCACTACCCTTGAATTGCAGACCAAACGGTGCACATGGGCAGCAAACAGTTGAGAACAAAAAGGCATGAACTGAGATCTGCGCCGCATCCGGAATAATCCTCCCTTACCTGATCCACCCTTACTTCAATATTCACCAAATAAATTTTAACCATGAAACCAAATCCAATTTTTAGCTGCTGGATTATCCTATTGTTAAGCACTGGCCTCTCTGCGCAAGAGTCTAAGCGGGAGAAAAGAAAGCTCACTCACGTGGGCATCGCTTTCACCAACTCACATACAGCCATGCCCTTTGGAAGTTTGTCCAAATTAATTACTGGTAATCACCATCCCGGGGTTGAGTTTTCTACAGGCTTGATTTGGAAATCTAAACCCCGCCATAACTGGATCCAGACTTTTAACGCGGGGTACTCTTATCATAGATGGGTGCAGCATAGCCTGCTGTTGTATTCAGAGATTGGATACCGGTATAAATTTCCGGCAGGGTTTTTTGCTGAGGCAAAACTGGGTGGTGGTTATATGCGAGCCATTATTACTACCGAAACTTTCGCTGCCGGTGTAAAAGAAGGCCAGCAATATGGAAAGATCCTTTCAGGAAGATCACATGGAATTGCATCACTGGGTTTTGGAATCGGAAAGAAAATCAAGGCTCCCTACGAATGCAATTTGTTTATGGAATACCAGCAAAGGGTGCAAACACCATTTATTCAATCTTACGTGCCGCTGCTTCCTTATAACATCCTGAAAGTGGGTATCACCCTTCCCATTAAGCACTAACCTCAAATTTTATTTGTATGAAAAAGATCAGCTATATAGTATTAATAAGTTTACTTGCCTGTTCCTGCAGGAAAGCAATTGTTCCCAATTCCACCAATGAAGCCCCGCGAATTCCCTGGGGAGACAGCAGCCAAAACCATCCCAGGAATGGGGCGTATACGAAACTGATCAATAAATATAATAAGCTGGGGCTGCCGGGCATTTCACTTTTGATCAACGATCAATATGGTACATGGATCGGCTCTGTTGGCAAAGCGGATCTCGGTAAAAATATTGATTTTGCCCCCGTCCAGGTTTCCAAAGTTGCCAGTATCACCAAACTGATGATGGGCGCCCTGGTGTTTGATATGATCGAAGATTCGGTCAATACGGGAATCGGATATGCCAGCCTCCATCAAAAGATCAGTACCTGGCTTCCCGGTAATGTGACCAGGAAAATCCCGAATGGGAATACCGCCACGTTCGGCCAGCTGCTGAACCATGAAAGTGGCATTCCCGACCTGGCAGAAGAAGATGATTTTTACCTGGCTGTCCTGAATTCTCCCAATAAGATCTGGTCACCGAACGAACTGCTCGGGTACATAGAAGGGACGGCAGCGGTATTCAATCCCGGCGACACAGCGATTTATTCCAATACCAACACCTTGCTGATCGCCATGATCCTGGAAAAGGCTTCTGGAAAAAATCATGGAGCCCTTTTGAGGGAAAGAATTATTCAACCCCTGGGTTTAGATCATACTTTCTATCATCCCCATGATGCGCTACCGGATCATGTAGCCCAGGGCTATTTTGACCTATACCGCAATCATACGCTATTAAATGTTTCCAATTTCATGACGGGAAATGGCTGTGGCTATAACGGCGTTTATTCCACTGTTACCGATCTCCATCAATTCCTGCAAGCATTATTGGTAAAGAAGACGCTTTTATCGCAGCGTTCGCTTGACCTGATGATGCGCACCGGTAAATCCGATGGTAATAACCGCTACGGTTATGGCATGATGCGGAAATTCATAAACCGCGAACCGGATGCGGGTTGGGGGCATTCAGGAAGGGACCTGGGATATTCCGCTAACCTTTTTTATTTCCCTGCAACCAATGGAAGGCCGGCAGTTAGTCATGCATTCCTGGTCAATTACGGCACTGATGCCGACAGTTTCCTGGAAGAAACTTTTACGCAATTTCAAAATGAACTGCTTGATTTGACACTGCAGTAGGATATCGTCAGTCCAACCGCTGCTTCATGACCTCGTATAAAATCATCCCGGTGGCCACCGATACATTCAGGGATTCAAAATCGTTGACCATCGGGATCTTTATCTTTTCATCACAAATTTTCAGCAGGGCGGGGTAAACACCTTTCTCTTCACTACCCATGACGATGGCACAGGGCTCCGTAAAATCACAATCGCCTATACTTCTCTCCGCTTTCATTTCACTGGCAAAAACTTTAATGCCATTCATGTGAAGCTCATCTACGGCTTTCATCAGGCTGTTAACCCGGCAAACCGGGATTCTTTCAAGCGCACCAGCCGAGGTGAGAATGGCATCTTCGTTCAACGCTCCTACTCCTTTTTCGGGTATGATGATTGCATGCACGCCGCAGCACCAGGCTGTGCGGGCAATACCGCCGATATTGCGTATATCAGTGATTCCATCAAGAACCAGGAATAAAGGCGATTCACCTTCCTCAATAACCCAGGAGATCGTATCCTGCAGTGACTGGTAATGGACTTTTGCCAATTGGGCTACACAACCCTCATGGCCTGTGATATTGAATCCATTTAATTTGGCTGCCGGTACATAATTTATTGGTACCCCGCCTTGCGCGGCCAGCTGCTTGATTTCATTGATATCAGGTCCGTATACTTTATTGTCCAGGTAAATCCTGTCGAGTTGTTGCCCGCTTTTCAACGATTCGATAACTGCCGATCGCCCGATTACCAGCGAGCTTTTTTTGGGACGTTGTTGTTGCCTGAATTTTTTCACGCGGTAAAAGTAAACTAAAAACCCTGCAAGATTTTTATCCTGCAGGGTAAGAAGATAATTTATAACGGGGCGTTATTTAATGCCAAATGCCTTCTTCACTTTCGTAACGTAATCAAGTTTTTCCCAGGTAAAGAGTTCCACTTTTTTGGTGACTTTTTTGCCATCGGGAGAGGTAAAGGTTTTTTCAATTTTCTCGGGTTTACGGCCCATATGCCCATAGGCAGCTGTTTCACTGTAGATGGGACTGCGCAGTTTCAATCTTTGTTCGATAAAATAGGGACGCATATCGAAAATACCCTCCACGATGCGGGCAATTTGTCCATCTGTTATATTCACTTTGGCAGTGCCATAGGTATTTACATTAATGCTGGTTGGTTTGGCCACTCCGATCGCATAGGAAACCTGTACCAATACTTCCTCCGCCACACCGGCTGCCACCAGGTTCTTGGCAATATGCCGGGTTGCATAAGCCGCACTGCGGTCTACCTTGGAAGGATCTTTCCCGCTGAAGGCGCCGCCGCCATGCGCACCCTTGCCACCATAGGTATCAACAATGATCTTCCGGCCGGTAAGCCCGGTATCACCATGTGGTCCACCGATCACAAATTTACCGGTGGGGTTGATATGATATTTGATATCGTCATTGAAGAGCTTGGCGTATTTTTTATACCGGGCTTTGACCCGGGGTATCAGGATGCTGATTACATCGTTTTTAATCTTTTCCAGCATCTTTTTTTCATTATCAAAATCATCATGCTGGGTGGAAATCACGATGGCATCAATACGCACCGGCCGGTTATTATCGTCATACTCCAATGTTACCTGACTCTTAGCATCCGGGCGGAGATAAGGCATTTTGGAATTCTTTTCCCGGCGGATAGCGGCCAGTTCAATCAGGAGATTATGCGCCAGGTCCAGTGCCAAAGGCATATAATGTTCTGTTTCACTGGTAGCATAACCAAACATCATTCCCTGGTCGCCTGCACCCTGCTCTGTTTTGTCATTCTTTTCAACCCCCTGGTTGATGTCAGCTGATTGTTCATGTATGGCCGATAACACACCGCAGCTGCTGGCTTCAAACATGTATTCGCTCTTGGTATATCCAATCCTGCGAATCACATCCCTTGCGATCTCCTGCACATCGAGATAGGCTTTGGATTTCACTTCACCAGCCAGTACAACCTGCCCGGTTGTGACCAGCGTTTCGCAGGCCACTTTCGACTGCGAATCAAAAGCCAGGAAATTATCGATGAGTGCATCCGAAATCTGGTCGGCAACTTTATCCGGGTGTCCCTCGGAAACACTTTCAGATGTGAACAAATAAGGCATAGTTGACTTGGGTTTATTAAATTGATGGGTTATTAAAATTAATTGGTCAGACCGGCTGGGTCAGACCAATTAAATCGGGTGCAAAGATAACACCCGGACAAATTCAATATAAACAGCTTTTCCACTAAATTTTGGAATAGATCAGGCGAAGTCGCATTCTTTGGGTTGCATGATTGCCCCCACCCAGTCTAACTCTTCCCTTAACAATGCTTTCGTTGACAAAAAAGCCCACGGTTACATCGCCTACAATTGGTGGCGTGCCGTATTCATTGACTACTGTATAAGCAGCCAGCAAACGAAGATCATAGAGCGTTGCGGTTTTCGTTAATACATGCTGTACATACCTGGAAATATTGAACTTCCACGTCCTGATCGTATTACCTGCCTGATCTTTTGCGGTAATGGGGAAACTCCCAAAGCCTACCCTGTTATAATCCTGTCCATCATAGGTCAGGTCATAGGGAATGGTACGGAAAGGTTTCTTTGGGGCAACAATGGTAGGGTCATTGGCGTCCAGGTATAAAAATGCCGGCACCGGGAATATTGTATCGGTCGGATCATATACCTGTTCCATGATGAGTTCTGCGCGATGAATAACCCGGTTACTGATTGTTGCCAGGTCGGGTATTTTAATCGTTGCAAACGAACCAGGGGTATTTTGAAGATAAACCAGTTGATCCGGTGTGCTCCCACCCTGTACTGCCGCGATCTCGCCAAAACTATGATCCCTTTGAACATAATTGGCCGCCGCACTCAGTGTTGTAAAGCGGAAATATTCGACCGTAGTGTCCTCCTGTAAATTCTTATCGTATCGGTAGTAAATGGCCAGTTTGGTATTTTCAGCACCCAGGTCAAAACCCATAACGGCATTTCCACCTCCTACAGATTGCAGGGCAAAGCCCTTTAATTTTGTTTTGAATGCTGAATCAGAGGCATAGGCCCCTTTGATACCCTGCACTGAATCGTATTCCAGCAGACGCTCTCCAAAGCTGTCATCGAGCCGGATGCGCAGTTGGTTCCTGGTGGTATCCCTAAACGCTTTTACTGAATCATTCAGGGCAGC
>DASUMO010000360.1:0-3269 GCA_036277695.1 Chitinophagaceae bacterium | reverse complement strand
TTCGTATAGTTGCTACTGGCTTCCAGTCTCACAATTTCTTCCGGGCTGAAAAAATAACAGCCATCACAGGTAGTTATAGTTATTCTTGAATAGTTGTTTTGCATGATTGATCGTTTATCAATGAATAAATGCCAGTCACTGTCATATTTTTATAAACCAATCTTTGTTTTTATAGCAATTAATTCTTTATTTAACCCCTCATTTTCTTTTTTTAGTTCCTGGATGCCGTTGATAAGGATTGGAATAAGTCCCTGGTAATTGACACCCAGGTATTTTAATTCACTCGATGCTTTATTAGCCTTTTCATTTTTATTAACCGGCTTTATCTGTTCGGTAACCAATTCAGGAAAAACCGCCTGCAGTTCCTGGGCCAGCAGGCCAAACTGTTTGCCCCCGGGCAGGTTCATTTTAAATTCATCAGTCCGGTATTCATAAGTAGAGGGCTTGAGCTGCATGATCTTATCCATCATGCCCGGCATGGACCTGATGTTTCGTTTCAGTTTAGCGTCTGAAACAGTCAGGTAACTCCCGGTTATCCCTGCATGGCCCAAACCATAGAACGCATACACAACTGCCCCTGTCCCTCCTCCCTGGGGTTCCGAGTATACGCCAACAAGATTCGCCCCTGCATTTCCCTGCACATAGCTGCTTATACCAATCACATTTATATTGGCTGTATTGGTAACGTTGCAATCAATGCCATACTGATAATTTCCACCGTTTGTTGTTTCCAGGTCTATCACAATTCCTTCTCCCTTGCCTTCAAATTTTGCGGCCCTTTGACCTTTTGCAAAAATGCCTTCATAGCCGCCAGCAAAATATCCACCCCTTCCCACCCCGGTTTTTAAATTGGCTATCCCTTGTATTGCCGTAGAGGATTGGCTAACCAGGGGGCCAGTATATTCGGCTGTCAGGATTGTGTTAGGACCCGTTGAGGAAAAGTAGCCGGCTCCGCCGGTTCCGGTAGTAAAGGCAGATAATGCTGCTTTATCAGAACTATTATTTGCCTGGTAAAAAATACCCGCATGGTTATTACCCATAACATAGGCCGATATGGCGGGTTGAACAGTCGTAGCACTTAGGTTGATAAAATCTGCCGCCCTGTTATTATTACCAGCGGTCAATACCCGGAAGGGGGCATTTGCTGTACTGGGGTCAGTACCGTACACTTCAAATAGGGATTGAGGAGTCGTGGTGCCTACGCCGATTTTTCCAGCCTCATTCAGAATAAAACGGGTCTGGTTATTGGTTCGGAAGTTTAAAGCCGTGTTATCCGTGGTACCGATAAAATTAGAGGCGGGATTGGTACCCGCGTTTCCTGTAGTACTCCACCCTTCCGGGTTTGCATTGGCTGTTGCGCCTAGTTGCACCCAGCTACTGCCATTATAATAATAAATACCTGCGGGAGCATCGGTTTGATAAACCTGCAAACCTGTTGCGGGTCCGGCAATAGCGGTTCGCTGTGCCCCGGTCATGCGGGGTATCAGTATCCCCTTGCTGGTAGACTTGACGTCCAGCATCGCACTGTTATGCGGGGTACTTGCATCGTTATTGATTCCGATATTTTGGGAGAAGCCTATCGTAGCCAGCAAGCATGTGCAAATAATACTCAAACATCTTTTTTTCATAAATAGGTTTTAATGGTTGTATGAATGAAATCTGGAAGCCGGACACTGTTCCTGCCCTGTTGAACAAAGCTGTGGCAGGAATAAACCGGATAAAAATTTATACAAGCGGGGGATGCAAAATTCCGGTGGAAACGAAGTAAAGAGGGGGTTGAAACGCTTTCTTATATGCGACGAGTCCCGCAAAACATTCAACCAGGTTGCAGGACTTTTAGCGGAGACTCGTCGGGAAAGAATTGTGTTTTTGTATAAACTGCAAATTCTTCGTCCGCCTAAGGAACTTTACTGGATAGGTTTTTATTTGATAAATTTAGAGTAAATACTTTTCATGTCCCAGTCCCGCCAGCTCGCAGCGATTATGTTCACCGATATTGTCGGGTACACAGCTTTGATGCAGGCAAATGAACAAAAAGCAGTGGCGGTTATCAAGCATTATAATTCCACCCTTGAGAAATTGGTAACCCAGTTTAACGGACAGGTACTAAACTATTATGGCGATGGTAGCCTTTGTATTTTTTCAAGTGCCACAGATGCTGTCAATTGTTCTTTAGCTGTCCAAAAAGATTTGAAGAATGAACCAGCGGTTCCCCTTCGCATTGGCTTACATATTGGAGAAGTTTTTTTTGAAGATGCAAAGGCCTTAGGTGATGGAGTGAATGTGGCTTCAAGAGTTCAGTCGCTTGGACAGGAAAATACAATTCTTATTTCTGAAGAAGTCCATGATAAAATAAAGAATAATGCCTCTGTTACCGCCACATCCCTGGGGCATTTTGCTTTTAAGAATGTCGGCAAATCAATGGAAGTTTTTGCCCTGACCAATGACGGACTGTCTATACCGAATCGGAAAAAGATGGAAGGGAAATTGAAGAAGAAAAGTCTTCAGAAACGAAATATTATTGCAGCGCTTTCATTCATCTTATTAATTGTGGCGGCTTTTCTTATTTCCAAAAACTTCTTGGCCAATAATGATAAGGTTGCTGATAAATCAATTGCCGTTTTGCCTTTTGTTGATATGAGTCCCGGTAAAGACCAGGAATACTTTAGTGATGGATTGAGCGAAGAATTGCTTAACCTGCTGGCAAAAATTCCGGAACTAAAAGTAATTGGCCGAACATCCTCTTTTTCATTCAAAGGAAAAACGGAAGACCTGCGAAGCATTGCCCAAAAACTCGGCGTTGCGCATTTGCTGGAAGGCAGCGTGAGAAAAGATGGAAATAAGATCCGGGTAACAGCCCAGTTGATAAAAGCAGATGATGGCACACATTTGTGGAGTGAAACCTATGACCGCGATTTAGAAGGTCTTTTTAAATTACAGGATGAGATAGCAGGGGCTGTTGTGAAACAATTAAAGTTAAAGCTACTTGCAGTTCCATCCAGCGGAAGTTCTTCAGTCAATATGGAGGTTCATAATCTCATTTTACAGGGAAATTACTTTTTTGATAAACTGGATAAGGATAATGTTGCCAAAGCAGTTGATTTTTATATCCGGGCTTTAGCTATAGACTCAAATGATGCAAGAGCCTGGGGTAAACTGGCAAATGCAGTATCCAGACAATCGTTTCAGAATTATATTGATCAGAACACAGGCTATGAAAAAGCTAGACAGGCAGCTCTGAAAGCCATATCATTAGATAATTCCCATGC
>DASUMO010000359.1:0-3383 GCA_036277695.1 Chitinophagaceae bacterium | reverse complement strand
AAAATCCCATCGCCCGATGTAAGGATAACAGTAAAACCAGTTGCTGGGGATAATACGGATGCCATTCAAAAGGCTATTGACCAGGTTTCAAAAATGAAACCGGTGGATGGGTTCCGGGGAACTGTTTTATTAATGCCGGGTACCTATGACTGCGAACGAACTATTAGTTTACACTCAAGCGGGGTTGTATTGCGGGGCAGTGGTTCCGGAAAAGATGGTACTGTTATCAACATGACCGGAAAGCCTCATACGTGTATTTCAATAAGAGGGAATGTAGTTGTTAAAAATGCAGGTAACCCTGTAGGATTCGCTGATACCTATGTGCCTTCCGGAACTTTTTCTTTTCGTGTAACGAATACGGCTGGTTTCAGGGAAGGCGATACGATTCGTATTACCCGCCCCGTCACAGAAGCATGGATAAAATTCATGGGCATGCATGAGTTGGTAAGGGATGGAAAGAAACAGACATGGATAAGCGGAGACATTACTACTGAACGGGTCATTAAAAGTATAACAGGCAAAAGAATAACGGTTGATATTCCTCTTACCGATAATTTTAACGCGAAATACCTGGACCCGCCCGGGGTCACCGTTGGGAGAATTACCAGTTCAGGTGAATTGTCACAGATCGGCATAGAGAATTTTCGCATTGTCTCACCCGGCCAATCGGTCACTATTAATGAAGGTCATCACCAGGCCTTCCGGATGAGTGGTATGGCAGACGGCTGGGCAAGGAATATTGAGGTTATTAATACCGTCAATAGCATCAGCGTCACCGGTAAACGGATAACGGTGGACAATGTCAGCATTCTGCATGATCAGCCAACCATTGGTGCTGCAAAACCGGCCGATCTGAATGGAAGCGGGCAGCAATTACTATTCAATCAATGTTCCATTAAAGGTGATAACCTTTTTTTCTTCGGTACCGGGGCAAAAGTGACCGGCCCCGTGGTCTTGCTCAATTGTGTCTTCGAAGGCAATGGATGGATACAACCACACCAGCGTTGGGCTACAGGACTGCTGGTGGATGGCTGCCGGGTTCCGCAGGGAGGCATTGATTTCATGAATCGGGGAGTCATGGGCTCCGGGCATGGATGGACCATCGGCTGGGCGGTTGCATGGAATTGCAGTGCGAAGTCTTTCTTGAATCAACAGCCACCGGGAGCGGCTAACTGGGTAATAGGAGGCCAGGGTGAACAACAGAAAAGAGCCATTCCATTCAATACTGAACCTTTTCTTCCGGAAGGTATATATGATTCCTATCAAGTGCAGGTTAGCCCGGCCAGTCTTTACCTGGCACAATTATTTGAAAGGCTGGGAAGCCAGGCGCTCTTGAATATAGGGTACAGTATTAAAGATATTGAGACGATGGCCTATAAACATGACTGACGGGAATGGATCCTGCCGGAGGCCAGGGAAATTAAAACATCATTACCTCTAAAGTGGATAGATATGAAACAAAACCCTTTATTTATTTTATTTATATTTTTTGTCACCAGTATAAATGCAGGCATTAGCCAGGCACAGACTTCCAAAATGAAAAGCGATGACCTGAAGAACTGGCCGAAGGGCTATTCGCCACAGGAGATAGGTCATCGAGTGGCTGTTCGTTTCGTACAAACTCCCCATACTAACTTTAATCGCCCCGGTCCGCCACGTGTCATTACGTACCCGGAAACCTGTACCTGGTACGGGGCCTTAACCTTTGCAAAGGAAACCGGCAATAAAAAATTATTACAACGATTAGCAGCCCGCTTCGAACCCTTGTTCGGAAGCCGCGATACGCTGATACCCAAACCCGACCATGTTGATTATACGGTATTCGGAGCCGTTCCGCTAGAGTTATTTATCCAGACCAAAGAACAGAAGTATTTAACCCTGGGCAAAAATATTGCCGATAAGCAATGGGGCCCCCCGGAAGGACCGCGGGTAAAGCCTGAATCCTGGCATTATTATAATAAAGGCCTTACCTGGCAAACCAGAATGTGGATAGATGATATGTTCATGATCACCGCGGTACAGTCGCAGGCTTACCGCGCAACAAGCGATACAGTATACATAAACCGGGCGGCCAGGGAAATGGTGCTGTATCTCGATTCATTGCAAAAACCCAACGGTCTTTTCTATCATGCGCCCGATGTTCCTTTTTACTGGGGACGTGGGAATGGCTGGATGGCAGTTGGTATGGGTGAATTGCTGCGATCATTACCTAAAAATAATCCCCATTACGGTCGTATTATGGAAGGATATAAACTGATGATGTCTTCATTATTAAAATACCAGGGAGAAGATGGTATGTGGCGCCAGTTAATAGATGATCCTGCGACATGGGCTGAAACCTCAAGCACGGGCATGTTCACCTTTGCTTTTATAACAGGGGTTAAAAACGGGTGGCTGGATAAAAAGATCTATGCCCCCGCAGTACGCAAGGCCTGGCTGAAACTGGTCACCTACCTGGATGAGAATGCGGATATCAGTGAAGTATGTGAGGGGACCAATAAAAAGAATGACCGGCAATATTATCTTGACCGGAAACGTAATATTGGCGACCTTCATGGTCAGGCTCCATTGCTTTGGTGTGCCACGGCGTTCATAAGGAAATAACGGATCTCGAAAAAACTTAATCAACTGCCCGATTGCTTATATGATACGATCAATTATTTTACTTCTTGCTAACCTGTTTTGCGCTGCATCTTTAATTGCCCAGCCTGCTGAAAAAGGCTGGCAACAACTATTTAATGGAAAGGACCTGGCGGGATGGAAACGATTGGGAGGCACGGCTGAATTCACTGCGGAGAACGGCATGATTGTCGGCAGAACGGTGGTGAATTCCAGGAATACATTCCTGGTGACAGAGAAAGAATACGGGGACTTTATACTGGAGGTGGATGTGTGGGTAGAAGATGAAGAAGGTAATGCCGGTATCCAGACCCGCAGCCATTTTAATCCGGATGCTTTTGAAGGCCAGGGGCGGGTATATGGCCGCCAATGTGAAATAGATCCTACCCCGCGCCGGTGGACAGGAGGGATTTATGATGAAGGCAGGAGGGAATGGCTCTATCCCCTGCAGTTAAATGCCAAAGCGCAGCATGCTTATAAAAAGGGAGCCTATAACCATTTCAGGATCGAGTGTATTGGCAATGAAATGAAAACATGGGTAAATGGCATAGCGGCTGCATACGTGGTAGATACCATTGATGCGAAGGGATTTATCGGGCTGCAGGTTCATTCCATCCGGTCTGCGGATCATGCGGGGAAAAAGGTATGCTATAAAAATATCCGGATCAAGACCACAGATCTGAAGCCAACACCTTTCCCGGCGAATGTCTATGTATCTAATTTTGTTCCTAACAGCTTAACGGATTATGAGAAAAAAGATGGTT
>DASUMO010000358.1:0-3828 GCA_036277695.1 Chitinophagaceae bacterium | reverse complement strand
CTGGTCCCTGACCGGGGTTTTAAATGGAAGCAGTGGAAGCTCCAAAAAAGACAGTGATCATCATTGTGGGTCCTACAGCAGTGGGAAAAACACATGTTGCCATTGAGGTTGCCCGTTGTTTTAAAACCGAGATCCTATCTGCCGACAGCCGCCAGTGTTACCGCGAATTGAAGATTGGAGTAGCCCGTGCATCGGAGGAAGAACTCAGGCGAATCCCCCATCATTTTATCGCCACACATTCTATAAAGGAAGAGGTCTCTGCCGCCGGTTTTGAACAATATGCCCTCCGGCAGGTTCAAACTCTTTTTCAGCACCATGACCAACTGGTGATGACGGGGGGAACTGGACTTTACATAAAGGCATTTTGTGAGGGACTGGATCAAATTCCACCTATTGATCCATTGATAAGAAATGAGATCATAAAAGGATATGAGGAAAATGGATTATCCTGGTTGCAGGAACAGGTGCAACAAAAGGATCCTGCTTTTTATTCGGTGGGTGAAATACAGAATCCACAGCGCCTGATGCGGGCCCTCGAAGTAGTGGAAGGCACTGGAATATCAATCCTGACTTTCCGAAAAGGAGAACCGCGTAAAAGAGATTTTGAAATTCTTTTAATCGGGCTGCAATTGCCCAAAGAAGAATTGCACAGGAATATAGACGCAAGAGTGGATAAAATGATGCTGGAGGGCCTGGAGGAGGAGGCCAGGTCCTTATTACCCTGGCGAAACCTGAAGGCCTTACAAACCGTTGGATATGCGGAATTGTTTGATTATTTCGATGGAAAAACATCCCTGGAAAAAGCGGTTGCGCAGATTAAGACCAATACCCGCCAATATGCAAAGCGGCAAATGACCTGGTTCAGGAAGGCTAAACAAATAACCTGGTTTAACCCACGGGATCTTAATGCTATTCTTCATTTTGTTCAGGCACACACTAAATTAGATTTTTATTAATTGTTTTTTTAGGGAAAAATATCCCGGTCCCACATGACTCTGCGAAACGCGACACAATAACTACCTTTGACGTTCGTCTTTTTGCGTGATACTTACCTAATTAAACCAGCGATGATACGAATTCCGGTTTTCCTGTATTTTCTTCTTTTATACACTATCTCCGCAACAGCGCAGGAAGACCGCGAGCCAACTCCGAGAATGGATATGCCGGTGCTCCAGTTAAACGAAAACAAGATCTATGGAAAAATTCTTAACAACAGAACCGGTAAAGCAATTGAAGCAGTATCGGTTCAACTGGTTACAGTGACCAGGGATTCTGCTGGCGGCTCAGGAAATGATTCTGTCATCGCGGGTATGTTCACGCGGGCCAATGGTGATTTCAGTTTTGGGATCCGTTCATCCTTTGATAGTCTCTATTTACTTATTTCAGCAATCGGCTATGAAGCTTTGAAAATGTCCATCCCCGTACCCGGGAGGGACAATAAGCGGGAACAAAACCGGGAAAGGGGCTTTGAGAAGGATCTTGGGAATATTATGTTAGAACCTGCGATACAGCAACTGGGAGAAGTTACCGTAACATCACAGCGGCGGGGATTGGTGATGGGGATCGACAGGAAAATCTTTAACGTGGAAAAAAGCCTGGTTGCCAGTGGCGGCACGGGTCTGGATGTCATGAAAAATATTCCCTCTGTCTCTGTAGATGTGGAAGGAAATGTGCTGCTGCGTAATAGTGAACCTCAAATATTTGTGGATGGCCGCCCCACGATTCTTACACTGGATCAAATACCGGCTGACAATATTGAACGGGTGGAGTTGATAACGAATCCCTCTGCCAAATTCGATGCGGCTAGTGGTGGAGGGATAATCAATATAGTTCTGAAGAAAAATAAAAAGATGGGATTAAATGGACTTTTTTCTGCCGGTACAGGTTCACCCGATATCTGGAATGGAACGATCAACCTGAATATCCGGCAGGGGAAGTTTAATTTATTTGCCATCGGGAGTTTTAATCAAACAGGCGGAAAGGCCAGGAGTCAAACAGTCAGGACCAATAAATCAAATGGGATGGTGGAGGATTATTTTAACCAGTCCTCACAAGGTGAGAGGATGCGACGTTTCGGATCAGTCAGGGCAGGGGTTGATTATTTCATGGATAACCGGAATACATTTTCAATTACGCAAAATCTACTCCGGGGAAAGTCCACCAACCGGGAAGAACAGGAACAGCAAACCCTCGATATCAGCCAGGATCTTTTGTATTCGGGGCAACGTTTTTCCAGCAATGAAAATATATTTGACCGGTACAATACCCAGCTAAATTATACCCATAAGTTTCCCCAACCCGGCAAAGAACTAACAGCCAATATCAACTATAACTGGGGTAAGGGAAAAGAAGCAGCCAGTATTCTTAATAATTATTATAATCCAGACGGGACTTCCTATGACGATCCCGATCGTGTTTCCAACAGGGGATCTAACAACAGCGACCAATGGACCTTCCAGCTTGATTTTATAGCTCCCCGCGGGGAAGATCACAAACTGGAGACAGGATTGAGGACCTTTATCAATGATTACCACAGTATATTTGATGCATTCGCCCTGGCGAATGGTACGGAGACCAAACTTCCTATCAGCAATAATTATCAATACAGGGAACTTACGAATGCGGTCTATTTTACCTATTCCAATCAATGGGAATCCTGGACTTACCAGTTGGGTCTGCGGGCTGAGCATT
Organism: Chitinophagaceae bacterium; assembly: GCA_036277695.1. GTDB lineage: Bacteria > Bacteroidota > Bacteroidia > Chitinophagales > Chitinophagaceae > CADEDV01. The sequence continues at coordinate 1,137 of DASUMO010000358.1, read as the reverse complement.
CAAAATTTGACGGGGAGTTGGTAGACAGTGCCCGCAAGTTTGGCTATGAATACCCGGATAAACTGGGCCGGATCTGGGATGCGTTGTTTCCCAGCTTATTCTTAACCAAACAATTTGGGGAGGAAACGGAAGTGCAAATCAACTATTCGCGACGTATCCGGCGGCCCAATTTCTGGAATTTAAATCCCTTTGTTGATATTTCGGATCCGGTCAACCTGCGGCAGGGTAATCCGCAATTGCGACCCGAATTCGTCAATTCTTTCGAATTGAATTATAGCCAGGGTTATGGGAGAGACAATAATTTCCTCGGTGTCGTATATTTCAGGAATAATCCAGGGGACATCACCCGCTATAGCGATACCATCAGCAGCAGTCAGTACCAGCAGCTCAATAATGCAGCTGTTGATCCCAATGCGATCCTGAATACCTTCATTAATGCACAGGCAACGAACCGCATGGGACTGGAGTTGACCTTGCAACATAAATGGAGTGAACGATTTGAAATTACTCCGACTATTGATATGCAATACCGGAAAGTGAAAGCCACGGTCCGGAATCTTAACCTGAGTAACGAGGGATTCAGCTGGGAATCGAAACTGATCCTGAATTATAAAACGGTGATGGAAAAGAATTCCCTGTTCAGGAATTTCAGTATCCAGGCTATCGGTGAATATGAATCTGCCGAGATACAGGCTCAGGGAAAGAGCCGGCCTGAATATAGCCTGGACCTGGCTTTTAGGAAGGATTTTCTACGCGATAAAAAAGCCAACCTGACCTTTAGCATCAGCGATGTATTCAACTCCCTGCGTTTTGGGAATATCTATGATACTGAAAATTTTTACCAGGACTCCTACTGGCGAAGGAATGTGCGAACGTTTCGGCTGGTCTTTTCCTATCGTTTTGGGGATGCTGATTTTACTTTCCGTCGCAGCCGTGATAATGGGGGAGATGAGGGGGATTAGACCGTTCAGGTTAATCCGGGAAGATGTTGAAAGAGGTAAGTTTTGTTTTCTCGCTGATGACGCAGATTTGTTCTGTCTCCTTTCCAGGATTCGAAGTTACAGCTCGCAGATTCCGCAGATTAGTCTGCGCAATCACCGCTAAATCAATTTTCAAAACGGATAGTTATGTTTCTGT
>DASUMO010000357.1:0-4265 GCA_036277695.1 Chitinophagaceae bacterium | reverse complement strand
AGTCCGGAAGACCGAAAGATTTACTCGGCCCGCAAGGAAAATTCCTGCCCGGCTGCTTTCTGGGAAGGAATCCATGAAGCGAGAAGGGCGATCACAAATACGGTAATTCCCACTAGCAAAAAATCAATCACTCTTAATTTTACAGGAAAATAATCGATAAGGAATGAACCCCCGGATAAGGGAATGAGGTGAAAATTTACCTGCAATAAGGCAATGATAAGGGCCAGCAGCATACCGGCTCCGCCACCTATGATCGCCAACAACATTCCTTCGCTTAAAAATATTTTCCGGATAAATCCTTTATCGCCGCCCAATGCATGCAAAACAGCAATATCTTTTTGCTTTTCCAGGACCAGCATGGTCAGCGCACCGATCATATTAAAGGCTGCAACGACCAGGATCAGGCAGAGCACGGCATAGATGGCCCATCGTTCCATATTCATAACGGAATAAAGACTTTTGTTCTGCTGATATTTATCCTGGACCAGGTAGGCGGGTTTTTGGAAAATTCGGGTTAGTTTTTCCTGCACCTGTTCGGCCTCTGCCGCATCGGTAAGATCGATCTCGACCGCGCTATAATCATCCTCACCCCATTTCAGGGCCCTTTTGATAAAGCCAATATTGGTAATGCCGTATTTGTTGTCAAAATCCTGCTGGATCATAAATGCAGCCGAGGTGCGGATAGTATCATTACTAATATCTTCCAGCAAATTGATCTGTTCGGTATTGGATTTTCTCGGCAGGTAAATATTTAACTTGAAAATATTCCTGTCGGCATACACTCCCAGTGCATCTTCCACCCCGGCGCCCAGGATCAATCGCGGGTTATCAGCATCCCCTATATCATAACTGCCGTTCACCAGGTTATCTGCCACACCCGAAACATAGCGGTAATTTTCGTCTACCCCTTTCAGGTGTACGACAGACTGGGACTCGCCATTTTGCACCAGGGCTTTTTCTTCGGCCACCAGGGAAAAATTCTTGATCCCGTTGATCCCCTTCAATTGATTTAATTGTTCCGCAGTGACACGGATCATTTTACCCGAAGAAGGTGAGATTTTAAGGTCTGGATAAAAGGTGGAATAGAGTGATTTAACCAACCCTTCAAAACCGTTAAATACGCTTAATACCAGGACCAGGGCGGCGGTCCCGATAATGATCGCCACAATACTGATCCACGCGATGACATTGATGGCATTGGTCGTTTTTTTGGCCTTAAAATAACGCCAGGCGAATAGAAAGTGCAAAGGGTTGTTGATGGGTGTAGGGGTTTGAATAGTTATTAAGTCTATGAATCGGCCGGGTCCTTTTTTTCCTCGCTGATCTTTTTAAACAACTCTTCCATCCGGAATACATGATCCAGGGTTTCATCCTGGAAAAATTTCAGGACCGGGATATTCCGCAGCTGATGCCTTAGTTTGGCGGCCAGTTCTTTTTTTATATCGTGGTGCCGGTCTTCAATCTTTTTCAGAGCGGCTTTCACATCATCCACCTGGAAAAAACTCAGGTAAATACGGGCTTCCAGCAGGTCCGGTGTCACTTTTACCGACGAAATCGAAACCATGCCCCCACCCAGCATATTTAATCCCAGCCGCTGAAAAATCAGGTTCATTTCTTCGTTCAGCAAACCGGCGATCTGTTTTTGTCTTTTTCCCTCTTCCATGATTCCCAATTTTTCAAATTAAACGAACTGATTCGCAGACCCCGGTCCTAATAAGGCGCTGTTTGGGGTAAGGTTGTAAAATTACTTACTTTGCGCCGTTTAAGCTATCAAGGGGAATGAAGAAATACGCCAGGATTTTTAATTATTTGAAGGATTATAAGGGTAAAATAGCACTTTACTTTTTGTGCATTATCCTGTCCATCCTGTTTTCCATCGTATCCTTTGGTATGCTGGCTCCATTTTTTGACCTTATTTTCAAGGGCGACAGCTCCGGGTTTACCAAAACTATTGATAACCCGGCTATGGAATCGCTACGCAGCCTGATGATGGGCCAGGTGGGAAGGCTTAGCCCGGTCGGCGCATTGGCCCTGATCTGCGTGATTATCGTCATTTCTATTTTTTTGAAAAATGTATTCCTCTATCTCTCCTTCTATATCCTGAACCCGCTGAAAAACCGGATCGTGAATACCCTGCGCCTGGAACTTTATAATAAGATCCTCCAGCTGCCAATTGGTTATTTCACTGAAAAAAGAAAAGGCGACCTGATCAGCCGCACTACCAATGATGTAGCGGAAGTGGAAAGCTCCCTGGTAGGTGCCCTGGAAGGCTGGATACGCGACCCGCTGACCATACTGATCAATTTCGCCGTACTGTTTTATATCAGCCCCCAGCTTACGATCGCCATCCTTATATGCATTCCGGTAATCGGTTTCATTTTGGGAAGGATTTCGCGTGCGCTCAAGCGGCAATCCAATGAAGCAGCTATTAAACAGGGTGAATCCCTATCGGTAATGGATGAGACCCTGAATGGCTTAAGAGTGATCAAAGCTTTTAATATTGAATCTTTATTAAGACTGCGTTTCAGTCATATCAACGACGAACTCCTCAACGCCAAAAACAAGATCAGCCGTCGCCGGGATATGGCTTCTCCTGTTTCCGAGTTCCTGGGGGTGCTGGTATTTGTGGGTATACTCTGGTTTGGCGGGCAATTGGTATTGGGCCAAAAAATTCCATTGGCTCCCTCCACCTTCCTGGCTTATCTCGCATTGTTCTACAATATCATCAACCCGGTAAAAACGCTTTCCACTTCTTTCAGCAATATGCAAAAAGGTTCGGCTGCCATTATCAGGATTGAAGAAGTATTAAGGACGCCTGTAACCGTTGACGATAACCCCAAGGGAAAAATCCTGGATACTTTTCGGGAAGCTATTGAATTCCGCAATGTCCGCTTCTCCTATGAAGATGCCGTGATTCTGGACGATGTGAATCTCCGCATCGAAAAAGGAAAAACCATTGCACTCGTCGGATCTTCGGGGGCGGGCAAGTCAACCCTGGCCGACCTGGTCCCCCGCTTCCATGATGTTACTTCAGGTGAAGTCCTGATCGATGGAATTAATATCAAAGAGTATTCCCTGCATTCCGTGCGCAGCCAGATGAGTATTGTAACACAGGAACCCATTCTGTTCAACGATACGATTGCCAATAATATCCGCCTGGGCAAAGAAGATGCAACGGAAGAAGATATCATGCAGGCGGCCAAGGTGGCCAATGCCCATAGTTTTATCATTCATAAGGAAGAAGGCTATCATACCAGTATCGGTGACCGGGGCAGTAAACTCAGCGGCGGAGAACGCCAGCGGCTGACCATCGCCAGGGCCCTGGTAAAAAATCCTCCCATCCTGATCCTGGATGAAGCCACATCCTCCCTGGATACGGAAAGTGAGCGCCTGGTACAGGATGCTATCAACAATATGATGCAGAACCGCACGAGTATCGTGATTGCCCACCGGCTATCTACCATCCGCCATGCAGATGAAATCATCGTTTTACAAAAAGGTAAAATCGTGGAAAGAGGTAATCATGAAGAGCTGATTACCCAAAATGGGTTTTATAAGAAGTTGGTGGAAATGCAGGAAGTCAGGTAAAGGCACAAGCCTGCCTGCCGGCAGGCAGGGCAAAAGGTACAAGATGCTAATATAATCCAGTTTACTGCCCTTCCCTGGAACAAGGGCTGGTTGAGGCGATTTGCTCGCCTGGGGATAGGACTTTAAAAGGCAAAGTCAGAAGTGTATCAATCTGATTTTAAAAATTACTTACCTTTTAATATACTATGGGCATTCCTCAAGCCGCTTTGACTGTTGGTTTGGAAGGCTATTAGTAAACTGATCCACTGCCTTGTGGCTTCCTGTCTAAAAATCTGTACCCCCAGATTAAGAATGTAATTAAGAACCATGGAAGTTCATCACCACTCACATACTTCCCGTAAATCCTGGACGCATTATTTCTGGGAATTTTTCATGCTGTTCCTGGCAGTGTTCTGCGGCATGTTCGCCGAATATAAGTTAGAACATATAATTGAACACCAGCGGGAAAAAAAGTATATACGTTCTTTGATCACAGATATTGAACTTGATATTGCTTCCCTGAAAAGTTCGTATGAAAACAGGAAAGCTCAGATCAATTATTATGACTCCCTGATAGGTTTATTGAAGTATGGCTTTGAAAACCGAATGAACGATTTTTACTTTTATGCCCGGCATATTACACGGTATACCGGTTTTCAGTATCACGACAGGACCATTCAGCAGTTAAAAAATTCGGG
>DASUMO010000356.1:0-2375 GCA_036277695.1 Chitinophagaceae bacterium | reverse complement strand
CTCAACCAGCTGCATTGCTCGGATGCCCTGTACTGGGTTTGCACCTGCTGTATATCCCATTTATGGGTAATAGCCTGCCCCATTTCATCACGCCACCCGATATGAATTTCCTTGTCAAATATTAATACAGAAACCTCTTTAGGCTCGGCGCCGGTAGAATAATATTGGCCCAGGAAGGATCGCATAAGGTGGTTCTAATATATGATGGTATCGCCAGGAAAGAATTATTGCAATAAGGCAGGGGCTTCCCTGGCAATACAAGCCGAAAGTTGCATCAGCATTTCCTGCTGTTCAGTTGTAAGGGTCACAATCGTTTCCGCTTTATCGTTACCCGTAAAAATGAACTTTTCAACTTTCTGGGTGGCAAATCGCCGGAGTAAAACCGGGGCGGTAGCACTATTCCTGAAAATAAAATGAAATAACCCTTCACAATTCATAGAGCCGCCATTACGCTGGGTTAATTTCATTTTTGTGCCTGCAAAGAAAATGGCGGCCATCGATCCATCGGAAAAACATTTGTTGACGCCATTCAGGGAAAACAGGAAATCTATCTCGGGTTTGCTGGCATCAATGGTGAGCGATCCGCCCTGCAGGGGAATAAAACCGGTGGAAAGAGTAGTCAGTTTCGTATAGGGATCAGTTTGCCGGATAAGTTTACAATCCTGCGCCACGGCCAGGGCCGGCACGAAAAAAAGACAAAAAATCAAGTATTTCATAAAGCGTATTAGGTGGGTAAAATTAGTTTTTTCCACCGTACAGGAATCACTGAAAAAGCTAAAATTGCGGACCCACGGCTTTTCCTACAAATAAAAAGGAGTCATATGAATCATATGACTCCTCCTACTTAGGAATAATCCTGTCTGATTATTCATTCTTTACTCTTATTCAACAGATCTTCTTCCGGCAATAAGAGAGATAATGAATAATACAATGAAAATAAAGAACAGGACTTTTGCTATACCAGCTGCTCCCGCAGCTACGCCACCAAAGCCGAATATCGCGGCAATAATGGCAACAATTAAAAAGATTACAGTCCAACGTAACATATCAAATAAGTTTAAGCGTCATTAAATTGGGTTTCCGTTCTACGAGATGTAAAAAGCATGCCAATCCGTTTTGAATGGTATCCTGTTTTCCTGTCCGCAAGCTGTGGCGTATAAGTGCTTAGCCGGCATGCCGAAAATCATTCTCATTCTAAAAAGGGTTCTTAATCCCTCTGTTTCAAGGCTGGAGACAGGATATGTCAATTACCGGGAATAATTTTTTACAGTGCAGTAAATAAATGCCACATTCTGTTTCCTTTGTACAATCGCTGTTATTATGAGGAATTATTTCCGCAAAAGGGATCAGGTTGGCAATCTGCCCGGAATATATCCTATCCATCACAAATGCTATTAAACAGGCTGCTAAGAAATTTGTAGTTTTTCTTCCCATTCATTCATCGCAAAAATCCATTGATCAATAGCGATTACCTGATTGTTCGTCGACGACATAAAATCGTTGAAGTAGCGGGTGCAATGCCGGATAAATTTCATAATATTAAGTACATTTAGTTACCATTAACCTTAGCAGTTTCCCAAGAGATCCCCGGGGCCGTTATGAAAAAATGTATCCTTATTTTAATACTTACATCGGCTGCTTTTACCAGCGGGGCTACCCATATTACCGGCGGGGAAATGTATTATACATTTATCGGAATGGCCAACGGTCAATACCAATATTCAGTGACTTTGAAACTCTATCAGAAATGTAATAGCGGACGACAGTTTCCCAATCCCACAATCATTTCCATTTTCAATAAAACCGGAAATACCAGGGTAGCTGACTTAAATATTCCCATAACGGAAACAGAAAATATCAGTATTTCCAACCCTGACCCCTGTATTACCAATCCACCAACCGTTTGTTATGATGTGGCCTATTATACTTTCCAGGTAAACTTATTGCCATCGGCAGCGGGATATGTTTTGGCCAGTCATGTCAATTTCAGGATCAATGGAATCAGCAACCTGCTCAGTGGGCAAATTGGTGCATTATACACGGCAGAAATTCCGGGTAATGCCGTTTTCCCCAATGCCATGCAAAATCACAGTGCCAACTTTGTAGGCAGTGACCTGGTCATTGTTTGCGCCAATAATAATTTCTCTTATAGTTTTGCGGCGATTGATTCCGATGGTGACCAGTTGCGTTATTCTTTTTGTACGGCTTATGCCAGCACCAATGGAAATGGGGGCTCAGCAACTCCTACCGCTCCTCCGCCTTTCCCGGCCGTACCTTATAATGCACCGGTCTTCGGTGAAGTTTCACCCCTGGGAGATAATGTCCGGATAGACCCGAACAGCGGTTTGATCACCGGGGTGGCCCCGCCCGAAGGA
>DASUMO010000355.1:0-8279 GCA_036277695.1 Chitinophagaceae bacterium | reverse complement strand
CCTGGTCTTTTTGTCCCAGTGATTTATACGCGTCTGATTGAAGTAACCGGATAAATCCATTCCCGGGAAAATAAGTGGCTCCCAACTGCAGCCAGGAAAGCAGGGTGGAATAATCTTTTGCTTCCATCATTGCATCCCCGGTATTTACAAAGAACCATTCGCCTGGCTTGATCTCCAGTTGTTGAAAATACTTTTTTTCATTTTTGACAAATTCGCTGATGCCAATCTCACTGATCAAATCATAGATGCGTATGGCATTGGGTTTTTGAATTACAGCAAGGGGCTTCCCGAGAGCCATACGCATATAATTACTGCTGATCTCCCGGGGGTTTGTATAGGTGTTGCTGCAGAAGATAATGACTGTGTGGGTGAGAGGATCGAGAATCGCGTCAATGGAAAAACCAGCACCGCCACCACTATGCCCGAGGTAAGAGACTCCCTGTATAGGCTGGTTCACAAAATTTTCTATCCCGTAAGCATAAAATCGAAAACTGCTGTCTGCCGGCAGGCTATTATTGGCAGAGAACATAATACTCCTGGTTTGGGGGCTCATAATTTTACCCTTGTCAAGACCCTGCATAAACCGCCAAAGATCACGGGCAGAAGCGATCCAGCCCCCGGCTCCCGAGGCAAGGGGCCCAATGCCCTGGGTAAATGGAATATATTTTTTACTATTTAAAAAGCGATAAGGCTGTGCTTCCCCGGGTGGCATGAGGGTATCATTGAGATGCCGGATTGATACCATTTGCAGCGGTTGAAAAATATGAGTGGCGAGGTAATCATCAAAATCAAGACCGCTGATCTTTTCAACGATCCAGCCAAGCAATATATAACCGGAATTGCTATAATACATTTCTTTGCCGGGTTCTTCGAAAGCCAGCGGTAAATCAATAATGATCTTTTCCAGTTCTTCACGGCTATAAACCTTTTTAAAGCTGAATGCAGCATGATCCCAGGGACTTTGCAGACCCGAACGATGCGTCAATAAATGATGAACTGTAATTTTACCGGCATTCTTTACCGGCAAGCCAGGTAATAATTCTTCCAGGGTTTGTTGCAAACCCAACTTTCCTTTTTCCAGTAATTGCATGATTGCAGCTGCAGTATACATTTTGCCGGTGGACTCAGTTTTGAACAGGGTAGTCGTTCTAAGAGGAATTTTTTTATCTATATCCGCATATCCAAATGCATGTTGATATAGGATAGAATCACCCCTGGCTACCAGCACCACGCCCTGGAAATTCTGTTGATAATAGGCTGCGCTTAAACTGTCCAAACGGGTAATCAGCGATTTTTGCGCCGGTGCTGCGAAAAAGAATAAAAGGAGCAGAAAAAATAATAATGGATTCTTCATACCAGGTTCTTTGCAAACTAAAAATAAGATCTTCTCCCCATCCCTGGCCACTCAGTTGGATGAATTGATATAGAAAGGGAATGAATTGAAATAATCCCCATTTATAAAAGCATGGTTCCGTTTGTCGATCGTTTTTTAAAGAGGATGCTACAGTCTTTATATTACATAATAATACAAGCATATGAAACAAATGCTATTTGTTCTGTTCGTCCTGGCCTGGGGTTGCTCCCCGAAACAATTCATGCCGGAGAAAGAAACAATCGTCATCCGTCAATTACTTGAACAGGAACGAAAAGCGCATGTCCAAAAAAATACCGATCTATTCATGTCTGAATTTGCCGATGGCATGATATCCGTAAATAAAGGGGAAGTCAACATAGCTACCCTCTCTGAAAACCGGGAAAGGATCAGCCGCTATTTTAACCGGGTGAATTTTATGAAATGGGACGACAGGAAACCACCTGTCATACGCTTTTCAGATGACGGATCCCTGGCCTATGCTATTATTGAAAAACAAGTCATTCTCAATTATCCCGATTCAACCGGCAAAGTTGTTTATGATACTACCGATTATGCCTGGGTTTCCATTTACCGTAAGCAGGATGATGGTTGGAAGATTGAATGCAATATCTCAACCAATAAATAATTATCTCCAGAAAAAGACTGCTTCTACCCAAATAAAAACAATTGATCCACCGGTAAAAATACCTTACCCGAATCACAGTCCAATTGCAAATCCCCGTGTAATGGGGAAATAAATAAGCTGGTCGCTGCAATAGTTTGCAGGTTCATGGTATGTGATAGGAGAAAAAGGAGGGTGGATAAGGAAATTAAGCAGGCATGAATCAAGTCCGGCAACCGGATTTGGCTAATAATGCAAATAATGGGCGGGCAATAAAAAACAAGGCCGTGGAAAAAAATGAACTGCAGCTGACAACCTTTCTCCCGCAGGGTTCGATTGCAACATTGAAACCTCTCCCTTTTATAAAGGCCGCTTCCTTTTCAAATTTAGCTGGGCATAGCAGCTCCTCGTAATGCAAGATCCATTACGATGTGCACCCTTTTGCCCGCCATCTGAATTCCACCGGGATTTTCTTTAACACTTAAAAAATGTATGTATGAAAATCAATTCTCAACTGGCACCCGGGAGATACAGGGTTTCCATTAGCCAGGCATTAATGACCCTCCTGATTTTTGTAATAAGCGCAACAGGTTGTAAAAAACAGGTAACAACAGAAAGGCCGGAAGAGCCAACCGTTGAACAATCGAAACTCAAAGAAGTAGACCTGGAACTTATTGCTGATAATTTAGTGTCGCCTATCGGTGTGGTCCCGGTTCCGGATAATAGCCGACGCCTCTTCATTATCGACCAGGTAGGAAAGATCTGGATCGTTGATGCCAACGGGAACAGACTCCCTATGCCTTTCATCGATCTCAGCAGCCAGATGGTAGCCCTGCAGGCCGGCTTTGATGAAAGGGGTTTATTGGGGCTGGCTTTTCACCCGGATTACCAATCTAATGGCCGTTTCTTTGTCTATTATAACGCACCGCCCCGACCGGGTGGACCTACACCAACAACAAGCTGGAATAACCTTAGCCGGATTTCGGAGTTCCGGGTTAGCGCGGCTAACCCCAACCTGGCGGATATGAGCTCACAGCGTATTATTCTTGAAATCGATGATCCGCAATTCAACCATAACGGTGGTACGCTTGTATTTGGCCCCGATGGTTTTTTATATATTTCAATTGGAGATGGAGGGGGAGCGAATGATGTTGGACCGGGGCATGTGGATGATTGGTATCTGGTAAATGCCGGGGGAAATGGCCAGGATGTAGAAGCAAACCTTTTTGGGAATATTCTTCGCCTGGATATTAATAACAATAACGGCGCGGCTTATGGCATACCGCCGGACAATCCTTTTGTTAACAAACCCGGTAAGGATGAAATATATGCCTATGGTCTCCGTAATCCTTACAGGATGTCTTTCGATATCAGCGGTTCGAGAAAATTATATGTCGGCGATGCGGGCCAGTTATTGTATGAAGAAATCAACGTGGTTCAAAAAGGAGGCAACTATGGTTGGAATGTAAAGGAGGGAGCCCATTGTTTCAATGCAGCATCCCCACTTGTTACTTTGCCCAATTGCCCGGGAATGGATGCTTTGGGCAATCCCCTGATCGATCCCGCAATCGAAATGAATAATTTCAGGAACCCGGCAGGAGGCATTACTTCCACCACGATTATCGGGGGGCACGTTTACCGTGGACATTCCATACCCGGTTTCCAGGGTAAATACATTTTTGGAAGCTTTTCGAAAAACCCGGGAGTTACAGATGCCGAGATATTTATCGCCAACCCCGGTGATGAACTTCCCTGGACTTTCAGGGAAATAACCCTCAAAGGCAGACCCGATAACCTGGGGATGTACCTGAAAAGTTTTGGGCAGGACCTGGAAGGTGAAGTTTATCTGGCAACCAGTACCGTTGCCGGTCCAACAGGAACAACGGGCAAAATATTCAAACTGGTATATGCTAAATGAGCGTTATAAAATTTGTTCCGATACAAAAAGCCTTCCAGCTTGGAAGGCTTTTTGCTTTATTTTGGGGGATGCCCGTAAGCATAAGAATAGCAACCAGGGAAGATGCGGCATTAATCGCCGATATGAGCAGGCAAACTTTTTATGAAAGTTTTGCCGGGCAAAACAGTCGCGCGAATATGGATAAATTCATGAATGAACAGTTCACCCGGGAAAACCTGATGGCGGAAGTCGGGGCTTCGGGCAATATCTTCCTGCTTGCCTATTATCATGATGAACCGGTGGGTTATGCAAGAATGCGGGAGAACAACCAGCCCCCTGAACTACAGGGTGCAAAAACATTAGAGATTGCCCGGATCTATGCTGTTGCAGATTATGTCGGCAAAGGGGTAGGGAAGTTGCTCATGAAAAAATGCCTGGAGATTGCCGGTGAACTTAAGAAAGATACGGTATGGCTGGGAGTATGGGAATATAACCAACGGGCTATTGCATTTTACCGGAAATGGGGATTTGAAAAATTCAGCACACATGTATTCATGCTGGGAGATGATGCCCAAAATGACTGGTTGATGGCAAAAAAACTCTAGTCCCTATTGTATCATTAAGCGGCCTCTTCCTTTCATAATACCCTCTTCATTGAATACCTGGTAAATCACCAGGCCTTTCTGCCCGAACAACATAATGGAGGAGAAGGATGTGGACAGGGTTTGGACCGTTGATAGTTTTTGCCCCGAAGGAGAATAAAAAATCACAGTGAGTTTTTCGTTGGATTGATTCCGGATATTGAGCATTTGTCCCGGGCTCAGCAGGGTCGGGTAAAGATCTGCTTTGGCATTATTTTCGAATTGAATAAGGGCCAGTGATGAATGTTTAACTTCTCCATTATTGCCGACCATTTTTATCCGGTACCAGGAATTGCCCGGCAGGGGATCGGTATCGGTAAAAGAATATTGAAGTGAACCGGCCTGGTTCAGGCTTTGACGGGAATGTATAGCACTGAAATCCCTGCCGTTTCTTGAACGCTCGACCACATATTGCTGCATGTTGCTTTCATCAGTTGTCTGCCAGCTCACCAATACATCCTGGCCCAATTTTACAGCAGTGAATGAACTTAGCCTAACCGGCAGGGTAAAGAAATCGTAATACACCGTGATTCGGATATGATCAATTTGCCCGGCCGTAGTACCACCGGATACACTTCGTTGCGCTGCAATTGCCAGCCCGAAATTGGGCGTGTTGATATCGGTTGATGTCCATGTCTCACCCCAGAGATCTCCGGCATTTCCATAAAGCTGGTAGGAATCCGTACTTCCATAAGCGGCTCCGCCCGATCGTTCAGTGCTGCCAATCACACCTCCTTTTACAATACGCACCCGATAATCTGAAGTTCGTGAGTTTGGATCCGAGCGCTCCACTTCAGCCACAATTCCCGAAACGGTTACACCCAGGGGAATGGAAAATCCGAAATTGGTAGCAACCAGGTAGTCCGTATAAGATCCCACACCTCCGGTAAGATTTCCAAAATTGGAATAGCTATTATCGCTGGCGGCGGCATTGCCGGTGTTTAACCAGGTTTTGTTGGAACCGGGAATAACTACAGTAGTGAAACTGGAAGCACTGCGGGGGCCATCGATCTGGGCGTATACCGGGGACAAAAGAATAAAACCCAGGCACAGGAGGAAGAGGTTTTTCATGATGGTTTTTTTTCATTGATTGGTGGACAATGACAACCTAAAAGTAAAAACACAATCAGGTTTATACCAGTAAACTTTCTTAAATAGCTGTCATCCCTTCCAAATTTCCGTGATTTCTACCCGTATAATTACGAAACAGATCTGTAAAATGCAAGCATTGGCCAAAAAAGATGGCTATTTCAGACGTTGTCGTATAGTCTCTATAATCTTCTGGGCATGTTCCCTTGAATTTTCAATAAACAGGCGATGAGTATTCATTCCCCCGCAAATAACACCTGCCAGGAAAATACCGGGCACATTGCTTTCATGCGTGTCTTCATCATAGGAAGGTTTGCGGATCTCATCTTCAGAAAGCCGGATGCCCAGGCTTTTTAAGAATTCCAGGTTTGGCTGATAGCCGGTAGCTGCGATCACCCAGTCATTCGGGATCCTGATCATTCCTTCCGGTGTTTCAATGATGACCTCTTTTTCATGAATCTCGCGGATAGATGAATTAAAATAAGCACGGATCGAACCTTCGTTGATACGGTTCACGATATCCGGCCTTACCCAATACTTTACCCGTTCCCCAATAGTTTCTCCCCGGATTACCATGGTCACTTCGGCTCCCTTGCGCCAGGTTTCAAGCGCAGCATCTACCGCCGAATTATTCGCACCTGTTACCAGTACTTTCTGAAAGGCATAGAAATGCGGATCCTTATAATAGTGTGTCACTTTTGGCAGTTCTTCACCTGGCACATTCAGCAGAAAGGGGATATCATAAAAACCGGTTGCGATTATAATATGATCGGCCGTATAATTGCTCTTGCTGGTTGTTATTTCAAATGTTTGCTTCCCGGATTTCGAAGCTTCTGCCTTTTCAACTTTTTCAAATAAATGAATCCGCAGTTTATTTGCAATGGTCACCCTTCTGTAGTATTCAAGTGCTTCACCCCGCAGGGGTTTGGCGTTATTCGAGACAAACGGAATATCCCCGATCTCCAGTCTTTCCGAAGTAGAAAAGAAAGTCATGTTAACCGGGTAATTATACAATGAATTGACCAGGCTGCCTTTTTCCAATATCAGGTAATCCAAACCGGCTTTTTTAGCTTCCAGGCCACAGGCCAGGCCAATGGGCCCGCCTCCGATAATTATAATTGTGTAATGATTTCCTGCCATCCCCAAATATACCGAAGCAGGAAGAATGAAGTTTGAGGTCAGAATCGGAAGTCAGAAGTCGGAGGTCGGAAGCAGGAAGTAAGAAGTAGGAAGTTGGATCTGTGAAGTGAAAGGTTGGCATTCCGTCCTATCTCATACCTCATACCTCCGACCTCATACATCATACCTCATTTCCCTTTCCAACTTTAGGATCTCCATATTTAGGAAGTATCCCCGTTCTCAGCTATTTTTGCCATCCAAAAAATAATGAGCATGGCCAGATCGATCGCCTTTCGCGAAGCATTAAGGGAAGCAATGAATGAAGAAATGAGAAGGGATGACAGGGTTTTCCTGATGGGAGAAGAAGTAGCGGAGTATAATGGCGCCTATAAAGTGAGCCAGGGAATGCTGGCTGAGTTTGGACCGAAAAGAGTGATTGATACCCCGATTTCCGAACTCGGATTTACTGCGGTTGGAGTAGGAGCAGCTCAAAGGGGCCTGCGTCCTATTGTTGAATTTATGACCTGGAACTTTGCCGTATTAGCTTTAGATCAAATTCTCAATACGGCTTCTAAAATGCTGGCAATGAGTGGCGGCCAGGTTTCCTGTCCTATCGTGTTCCGTGGCCCGAATGGATCGGCCGGTCAATTGGGCGCCCAGCACTCCACGGCATTTGAGGCTCTTTACGCGAATATCCCGGGCATTAAGGTTGTTTCACCCAGCAATGGTTATGACGCCAAAGGGCTGTTGAAACAGGCCATTCGCTATGAAGAAGACCCGGTGGTATTTATGGAAAGCGAAGTGATGTATGGCGAGAAATCCGAAGTCCCCGAAGAAGAATATTATATAGAACTGGGCAAGGCCGATATTAAAAAAGCCGGCCGGGATGTGACCATCGTTTCCTTTAATAAGATGATGAAGGTTGCGCTGGGCGCCGCGGCCGAACTGGAAAAAGAAGATATCAGTGCGGAAGTGATTGACCTGCGTACTGTCCGACCACTGGACTGGATGACCATCCTCGAAAGCGTCAAAAAAACGAATCGCCTGGTAATTGTAGAGGAGCAATGGCCTTTTGCTTCTATTTCTTCTGAGATTGCATATCGAATACAGAAAGAAGGATTTGATTACCTGGATGCACCTATTCGCCGTATTACTGCTGCAGATGCCCCTCTGCACTATGCCCCCAACCTGGTAGCCGGCGCATTACCCGATATTCCCCGTACGGTACGTTTGGTAAAAGAGGTAATGTATGAACGGAAATAAGCCGGAACGCACTTAGTTCCTTTTAAAATTATTAGCCCGGTTCGCCGGGCTTTTTAATGCCCTGCCGGGTTTTGCGGTCTTAGGTTACCAAAAAAAATATTTACGGTTATATAGCATCGTTTGATTTTTAAACTGCATCTTTGCCTTGGTTTTTCATAGGATATTGGATTTTAAAACGAGGCTGGGTTTCTACCCGGCCTCTTATTTTTATGTGACACTATGTGATATTTCTATCACATTCCCCAAATCGCCTAATTTTACCCCATTAAAAAACAACTATGCCGGATATACTGA
>DASUMO010000354.1:0-6733 GCA_036277695.1 Chitinophagaceae bacterium | reverse complement strand
ATTCTGCGTTGAACCCGTTTAATGTAGTGGCTCCGGGCAAAAGACCCCGGGTCACCCTTACTCCTTCACTGGCCATGAAAGACGGGAAACCCTATTTATCCTTTGCCGTACAGGGTGGTGATACTCAGGATCAGAATCTCCTGCAGTTTTTCCTGAACATGGTTGAATTCGGTATGAACGTACAGCAGGCAAGTGAAGCGGCCAATATCAATAGCAACCAGCTTTGGCTCTCGCTGGGCGGAAGTAAAACAGATGACAGGAAACCCCGGCCAGGCAGCATCCTGTTACACGATAAGACCCCGGAGGCGATAAGGAACCAGTTAAAACAAATGGGTTATACCCTGAGTTTTGATGACCGTACCAGCGGCCCGATCAATGCCATTTTTTTCGATTGGAAGCATGGAAGCTTTTGGGGCGGTAGCAGCAATCACGGGGAAGATTATGGTATCGGCTGGTAGGTTAGCACTCAAGCCTTTTAACTTTCACCCAATAAAAGTTAAGGGAAACGATAAGCCAGCGAAAATCCATGCCGTTGCCCGTTGCTATAGGGCATAAAAGACAGGTTGGAATTTTTCAGGATCTTGTTTTTATGAAAATGCGGGACCAACAATCCTGTCAATGTACCCTGCGTAACGCCAAGGATCAGGTCAGAAGGAAAATGCTGCCCCGCTTTATACCGCAAATAGGCCGTACTGGCTGTTGCGGCACCTGCCAGGGTAAAAAATAGCCACCTGATTTTTGACGCGGGATGGTAGTCCGCATATACTTTGGCTCCAAAAAAAGTGGAAGTGGCAACCAATGCCACATGACCTGCATAAAATGAATTTTTTGCTCCTCCCCTTGTTCGCTGGTCCATGGTCGATTCACTACTATACGCATAGGGGCGATAGCGATCGGTAGTATAAACGGAACCGGTATACAGTAATCCTGTAATAGACATTGCTTCCAGGTAGAGAAATGTCAATTTAAAAAAATCCTTGCTGGTATTTTTACCTGTAAGGAAAAGAAAAGGCATGGGCATTACAGCAAAAAACTGGTAGTAACTAATCCGGTCAAGTGATTCGGAAAATGGACGCACGGCCCGCCTGTCAAAACTGTTGATATCACTGGTTCTTAAAGCCTGTATTTGCTCCACACTCGATGGTTCCTTACTGTAGATTTTTGTAAAAGCATAAAGAGACCATACCGTTCCAATAGCCGTGACAGGTATGTCAACAGCCGGCCTGAGCTTATAAACGGGAGTTTTCAACTGTTGAATACTTTCCTCAACGGAAGGCAGGGTATCCACAATGGAGAGGCTGTCTACACGGGGCTGTACGGGAATTGGATCAATTTGCGAATAGACAGGGAAAAGCATACACAGGGCAGCAGCATTGCAGACCAGTTTCACAAACATCGAATCAAGGTTTATAAAACTAACCTATAAAAAATCATGCCATGGCGGGACCGAACTTTCGTAATTGAAGATCAGTAACAATTCCAATTCATTTTCCTGCCGAACCTTTCCTGAATTCTTTTAATTTATCATTGATGTATACGATCATGCCCAATTCATCTGTTTTCCGGCAAAAAGAATAGGAAGGCCTGTACCTGTACATAAACAACCGCAACGAATCCTCTCTTAAACCTGTTATTCGCTGCACCCAGCCCATAGGAAAACTCTGGTCTATAAAAGCGTCTTCCTCATACTTCGCCAGTCTTTTTTTCAATTGTCGTTTTTGTTTGGATTCCCGGGAAAAAAAACTCAGAGGACTCAGGCTGATGCCGAAGCCTCCTGGAGTATGCCCCCCTGTTAGCCCGGAATTCCTCTTATCCCAGATATGGCTATAATAATTTCTTCGTGCCAACGAGTCAGCCTGGTAAGACCGGGTTGAAACCCTGATTTCCTGCAGGACCAGGGGTTTGGGCGCCAGGTTAATATCGAGAGGGAGTTGAAGCATGTAAAAAGCCAGCGCAACGGTATCGGGGCTATAACCCACGGCTGAAAATATAAGGGTATCACCCTCTTTTGCATCAATTGAATACCGTCCATCCCCGCCTGAACGGGATTTCGTTTTAGAAAGCGTATTGATAATGGAAACATCGGCCAGCGTTGTATCGGTGTCTCCCGCGTAGATCCTTCCGCTAACCCTTAGTTGGGCATTGCCCTTCCCCAATAAAAGTAAAATGCAGCAGAAAATGAGTGCACTATGACGGCCCATTCAATAAAATTACCAAGGATGCTGGCCGGCCAGATTTAGGCCAATTCAAATGTTTGTTAAAGTAGGACCTTTACTTTGTTGGGATTTCTCCTGGATTCTTGAAAAAGAGCGCTTATTTTTTTTGATTATCTGCCCTGTTTCTTTACAAAGCACATTACCTTTATTGCAGAATGGTTATGTCCAATTCCCGGAACCGGTTTTATCTCCTCGCTGAATTATTTGTAGTTGCCTCAACCCGTTAACCCCATGAACGGATTTCATTAACAGAGGGAACATTTTTTTAATCACAGAAAAAGGAGGTTTTATGTTAACTGATTTATCTATCCAGCAGTTCAAAGAAAGCCTGAGGGGTGAATTGATTCAACCCGGCGATAACCACTACCATGACGCCAGGAAAGTCTACAATGGCATGATTGATAAAAAGCCCCGGTTGATCGTTCGATGTGCAGATGAAGCAGATGTGATAGCAGCCGTTAAGTTTGGCAGGGATCATAAATTACAGGTGGCGATCAGGGGCGGTGGTCATAATGGCGGTGGCCTATCCATTTGTGATGATGGATTAGTGATCGATTTGTCTCGAATGAAATATGTTCATGTCGATCCCGACAAGAAAATGGTGTTGGCAGGCGGTGGTTGCACCTGGGGTGACGTGGATCATGCAACCCATGCTTTTGGAATGGCTGTGCCGAGTGGGATCATTTCCACAACTGGAGTTGGCGGACTCACCTTAGGCGGGGGATTGGGTCACCTGACCCGCCGTTTCGGACTGACTATCGATAATTTACTGGCCGCTGATGTGGTGCTTGCTGATGGAAGCTTTGTGCATGCAAGTCCTGACCAACATGCTGATTTATTCTGGGCGCTGCGAGGTGGCGGTGGAAATTTCGGTGTGGTCACCACCTTTATCTTTCACCTCTGCCCGGTAGACCAGGTCTATGCCGGGCCTATGTTATGGGAAATGTCTGAAGCTAACGAAGTATTGAAATGGTACCGGGATTATATCCCCGAGGCACCCAATGAAATCAACGGGTTTTTTGCATTCCTGATTGTCCCCCCTGCCCCTCCTTTTCCCCAGGAATTGCATGGTAAAAACATGTGTGGCATAGTATGGAATCATACTGGTACGATAACAGAAGCCGAAAAGACTTTTATGCCCATCAGGAAAAAACTTAAACCCGTTCTTGACCTCGTGGGCCCACTTCCCTATCCTGTCCTGCAATCCATGTTTGATGCATTATATACTCCCGGCCTGCAATGGTACTGGAGGGCTGATTATGTAAATGAGCTGAGTGATGAAGCGATCAGGGAACACCTGAAATTTGGCTCGGCCATCCCAACGCCTCATTCTACTATGCATCTCTACCCAGTAAACGGTGCTGCTGCCAGGGTTGGTAAAAATGATACGGCCTGGAGTTATAGGGAAGCTGTTTTCGCCCAGGTGATCGTAGGCGTTGACCCGGATCCTTCCAATAATGAAAAGATCATCAGCTGGACAAAAAATTACTGGGAAGCGCTTCATCCCTATTCGGCAGGGGGAGCATATATCAATTTTATGATGGATGAAGGTTCAGATCGTATTAAAGCTACTTACCGGGATAATTACGAAAGGCTGGTAGAAGTCAAGAACAAATATGATCCCTATAATTTCTTCCGGGTAAATCAGAATATTAAACCCGAGACCATTACGGCCTGATATTAATTCAACCCAAAAAATTACCGCTAAGGACTGCCATAAACTGCCTCCTTAGCGGTAAGCTTTTGTAAAGCGGAATCATTTTACTGTGGCTGTGAAAACGTAATAGGTTGTTTCCGGTAAGCTTTTATTTTCCTGTTGTATTGAACAGCAGGTTCCCATTTGGGACTTTGCCGGATAATATCGAGAGCAATTTCGTCCAGTTCAGGGTCTACGGATTTTACCACCTTGATATCAGTTAGCCGGCCATCAACATCCACGATAAATTGAAGCATGGTTGTGCCAAATATTTCCCCGCTGTAATAGGCAGCTGGCAGTTTTACAATACTGAGACGCCGTGACAGATAATTCATCCATGCTTTGTCGCCACCTTTATAACTTGCTTCTTTTTCATAATAACAGTCTTTTTTCTGAAGCTTGCCCTCTTCATCGTAGCAGGTATAGGAGCCCACTGAATCATTGGCATATAGGGTAACCTGGGAGGGGTTTCCGTTCTTATGATAATAAGTCCACTGGCCGCATTTTTTCCCGGAAATAAAATGTCCCTGGTACCTGCGTTTACCGTCGGGCCAATAACCTCTTCCCTCTCCATTGCCCTCTTCGCCAAAAAACAAAGAATCGCTTACAATACCATTATTATTCCATTTCAAGGAAAGCCCGTGGATAAAACCATTTTTATAAAAAGCTGAATCCACCAGTTTTTTGTTTTCGGTCCAGCTTAACCAGGCGCCGGTCTTTTTATCCTGCAGGTAGCGACCAGAAGTTTTATACTGTCCGTTTTTATGAAAACTTATATAGGGCCCTTCCATTTTTGTGCAGAACGAATCGAGGAAATAGGCCACATATTCTACCTTATCATCGGCAATATCAAAGACCAGTTTCTTCCAGGCCGAGCGGTCTTTATGTTGCAGGGAATAATAACGGGCCTGTTGCGGTGAACAGGGTTTTTCATCTTTATCCAGGTAAACCAGGATCGTATCCTGTTGTGCTGATAGGTTCTGGATAAAGCCAAGGAAAAGAAGGCTGCAAAGAAAAGTTTTCATACCGCTCTATTGGGTTAGGGCGGCAAAATAATCGGAAAAAATTTCTTAATCAAGCCAACTTTAAAATACCAGGTAAACCCTTTCCTATTGGCAATGACTGCCCTCGTCAATCCGGCTTACGGTTACTTCCCCATTAGCATTGACCGTTGTCTTTACGCGGGTGGTGAAAATGAAATTGTTTCCAGGCCCTGCCGTTCTGAGACGCACGGAAATATTTGTAATCGCGGTATAGATGCCGCTGAAATTTGCGTTATTAACATCGTTGAAGTTACTGGAACCGGTATAGATCCTCCCCGTAGATTGTCCCCGCCCGGTCAGCCCCTGGTAATTACCGTGCTGTACCATGCTGATCCGGTTTTTATTGACCGTCCCATGCACCAGGTAATGAATAGAACCAGTCAGGTGAACCCATTCACCCGCACAATCGCTCCAGGTATCTTCATCAATTGCCATTACAATTTGTTCATTGAATGGGATAGCAGAACCAGCAGCGGTGAACGAACCGGGCTGGATAAATGAGCTAACAGTAAAAAACAGGAATAATGCTGAAAGAGTGGTGGCTTTTTTCATATACTTTTATTATTGGTAAAGAATGGATGGCTTAAAGAATGGTTATGCAGGGACGGTGGCGTAAATAGGGAGCAGGAGCGGCAATCATTCGCTAACCCGGTCTTACAAAAAGCCGTAATTCTAAATTAGGCGAATTTGCTTTTCGCTTGTTTTCCAGTTAATCACATTTCATTCACAACTTTAAAACTATTGATGTCCCGGAATTGCCGCCATTCTTAGTATGTTTGAAAAGATAATTGTACCATGAAACATCCTATTTTTTTCCTGGCTGTTTTATTCCTAAGCTATCAGCTGCAAGCAGCAGGTAACGACTCAACAGTTTTGTATCCAGTTCCGGATAGTGTGAAAGCGGTTTCCTATCTGGCCACTATCACGGTGCAATCCTTCATGGAAAAGAAAGAACTAAACGCTGGTATCCGCACGGACCAGGTAACACTGGCCCTGGAATCGGATAAAAACGCCAGGAGCATAGTTTTTGAATTTCCCAAAACTGCCAGCGTAGTCTCCAGGGGTTTAAATGTGGAAACAGAAGGGAAGGGCGAACTGGAATGGGAATATGACTGGTTGGTGAATCAAAACTATAAATTGTTCATAGCTGCTGCTGCGGATTCGGCGGCCAATTATGTTCTTTACTCCGGTTATATCTGGCTGCCAGTTGAATCAAAATGGAAACTGATCGGAACCTGTAAGATCCAGGGACAAAGGCATACGATCAGGAAGCCTTCTTCATTTTACAGTACAGGCAAAAAGAAACCCATCCAGGTTGGTTTTACCGAAGCCTGGGTGCAGCGAAGCAACGGCAGCTGGAAAAACCTGGACGGCCGGCAACAATTGAACCCCCAGGTAAATCTCTTTTCGCATATTGACAGCGTGGAACAATTCGGAATAGATGAGAAAATTATCAGGCAAAGTATTGAAGATGGCCATTGGAAACTTACCGAACATCCTGAGGGTATTTTTTACAGGGTTGTGCTGGAAGGCAAGGGTAACCAGGTGTCGGTGGATGATACCGTTTCTGCTTTTTATAAACTGACCCTCTTACATGATACGGCTATCGTAGACCAGGCAAGGGATAAACCGGCTACTTTCCCGCTAAACAGGCTGATCAAGGGCTGGCAGATTGGTGTGCCCCTGTTGAAAGTGGGCGGTAAACTAATCCTTGTCATACCCTCGGCCCTTGCCTATTCTATCCGTACCCGTTCACCCAGGATCCCCCCCAACAGCAT
>DASUMO010000353.1:0-2316 GCA_036277695.1 Chitinophagaceae bacterium | reverse complement strand
CTGCCCGGCAGCTCAATCCCCAGGCGATCAGCTTTGTCCAGGATTATATTGGGCGACATACGAAAAGCCTGCAAAAAATGAAAGATTGGGGCCGGCCCTATTTTGATATGATGGATGCCATTCTAACCCAGCATGGCGTTCCCAAGGAATTAAAATACCTGGCTGTCATCGAGTCCCATCTTCGTTCCACCAGCGTTTCCTGGGCGGGCGCCGTAGGTCCCTGGCAATTCATGCCGGCTACTGCCCGGCGTTATGGTTTGCGGGTTAACAGGCAATACGATGAACGAACTGATTATCTCAAAAGCACACAAGCTGCTTCGCGGATGCTGAAAGACCTGTTCAGGCAATATGGCGACTGGCTGCTGGTCATTGCTGCGTATAATGGTGGCCCGGGAAATGTGGACCGCGCGATACGTTCCAGCGGGAGTCGTGATTTCTGGGTGCTCCAGCACAGGCTGCCTGCCGAATCCAAAAACCATGTCAAGAAATTTATCTCCACCCATTATATCATGGAAGGAGAAGGTGGCATTACCACGCTAACCAAAGAAGAAATGAAGAACGCCCTGGTCAATAACCCGGGTGTGTTGAGTAAAGAAGAAATGGAAAATTCGACAACCCAAACCATCGGCGGAAGGTATAATGCAGCAGTGATTGCGAAATATACGGGTATGGACTTGCCTGACTTTAACCGGTATAACCCCGCCTTCAGCAGCCGTTCTGCAACCAATGGTAGTTATGAATTAAGATTGCCGGCTGATAAGATGGCAATATTCCAGGCCCGGAAATATGAAATACTGGAAGAGTCGATGCAGTTGCTCCTGAAACAGGCGGGAAACCAGTAATCATTCCAATCGTTATTAAATTCTCCCGGCCAGCCCAGATAATACCGGTTTTAACCGAACGAGCCCAACACTTTTTTCATGGCTTCCGCTTTCAACAGGCATTCATCCCATTCATTGGCTGCATCACTGTAAAACGTGATACCCGATCCTGTTTGAAAGGAGAGATAACCGGACGCTGCATTATACATCATACTCCTGATCACAACATTGAAATCAAAATCACCTTCGGGAGAAATATATCCCAGGGCCCCTGAAAAAATTCCCCGTCTCGTCTGCTCATATTGTTCGATTAATTCCATCACTCTTTTTTTGGGAGCACCGGTCATGGAACCCATCGGGAAAACCGCCCTGATAATATCGGTAAATTTTATATCCCGAATCAAATCCCCGCTAACAGTAGAAAGCATTTGGTGGACCTGGGGAAAAGTATATACCCCGAACAGTTCCTCCACTTTCACACTGCCTTCTTCACAAACCCTGGCCAAATCATTCCGGACCAGGTCTACTACCATTACATTTTCCGATCGGTCCTTGGCACTTTCATGCAAGGCGATTTTACTTTGATGATCTTCGCCGGCATTGCCTGGTATGCTGCGGGAAGTGCCTTTAATAGGTTGTGATAGTATTGTATTCCCCTGTTTCCTGATGAATCTTTCGGGGCTGGCACAGATCAGCCAGCGTTGATCCAGTCGGTAAAGAGCCGAAAAAGGATTGGGTGAGAGTTGGCTGAGTTTATTATAAAGTTCCAGGGGACTGATGAATGCTTTTTCAGCAAAAAATTCCTGGCAAAAATTTATTTCATAGCAATCCCCCCGCAGGATATGCTGCTGCAAACGTTGTATAATGGAAATATATTTTTCCCTGCTGATGCGTTGTTGAATTAAAATAGCAGCTGTGGTATGTTGAGGTTGGGGAACCGGGCATGCATCAATTTCTTTAAAGATTGCAGTTGGATCTTCTGCCTCAATAAACATTCCTGCGCCCGAAAACCTGATCAGCACCTGTGGTTCAAAAAAAAACAAGTCGGGAAAACCAATTTGATCCGCATGCAGGGAATGGAGTTCTTCCAGTTCATTCTTCAAATCATAACCCAGGTGACCAAATAACCAGCCGGGTTTATGGTCTTTATTCTTCGTTTTCCTTTCTTCGATAAAATGTTCCAGCTTGACTAAAGCCTGCCCGGCATTCGCAAGTATACTATGCTTTACCCCGGCTGCCAGCAGGCATTCCTGGCTATGGGGCTCCATTCGGTACTGGTGATTATCCAGCAAACAAAAAGTGCCAAACTGTTGAACCCAGCTCAGCACTTTTTGTTTTGTCTCCTCAAAATCATTTACTGCAAACAAGCAGTTGGTTGGAGTTGTATGATTCAATCGGGAGAATATGTTAGAAATTAAAAGTCGGACTTAGCATCGTCGATTACCATACGGTGACCTGTTTTACCCGGCATCAATAATCATCTTCATCATCGTCG
>DASUMO010000352.1:0-9789 GCA_036277695.1 Chitinophagaceae bacterium | reverse complement strand
ATTGTTTTATTTTTTTAAATTCACGATTCACAAGATATACACCACCCAGGGTGATCAGGGTGCCGATGATCATGTTGGGATTCATTTTCTCTGCAAGCAATAACCATCCAAGCAATACAGCGACAACGGGATTGATATAGGCATACACGGAAACCTGGGTGGGTGGCAGTTTGCCGATCACAAATACATAGGCCGAATAGGCCACCAGGGAACCGAATATCACCAGGTATAACAAGGCCAGCCATGCATCCTGGCCAATGGCCGCCGGGTTTACATATTTTCCGGTTATGCCACAGGCTAAGAGTACCAGTATCCCTGCGATCAGCATTTGTAATCCCACATTGAATAATATATCAATCGGTGGTTTTTGTCGGGAAGTATAGACGGTGCCAAATGACCAGGACAAGGTGGAAAGAATGGCCAGGATAACACCGCCCAGGAATTTTGTATCCCTTAACTGGGGCAGGTAATCATAAAAAATAGTCATCACCCCTGCAAAGCCAATAAATAAACCGGCAATCATCCAGCGGGTAAACCGCGTGCATTTCGATAACCAGACAGTAAACAATGCGATGAATAAGGGCACCAGTGCGGCGATGATAGCCGCTAATCCCCCGCTGATATATTCAAGCGACCAGGTCAATAAACCATTCGCAAAACATAAAAGGAATATACTTTGAATGGAAATTCTTTTCAGTATTGACCAGCCTGGCACACTGTGCCCGCGCAATAAGAAAAAGCCCACCAGGATCAACCCTGATAGAAGCTGGCGTATACCCGATACATAGAGTCCCGGAATTTCCTGTGCTCCGATCCTGGAAGCAATATACGTAGTGCCCCAAAAGAAACTGACCAAACCCAGTGCGAAGTATGCTTTATATAATTCCTTTTTCATATCGTTGGTTTTTTACAAAAGCCTGCCAGGGCTCCTCGCAGAACCACTTGACCGGACTGAAACTATGATCCAGGAACAGGATGAAATGACGATACAAATTTTTATCTTTTTTCTATAAAAAAACAGATTCAGTTTTTGTATTTTTGACTAGATCAGATTTTTTAACATATGCGCAAACATCACCTGGCTACCGATGATCACCTGTATATGCAGGTGGCCAATGGCCTCGAAAAAATGATCACTGATGACGTTTTGAAAATCGGTGATAAACTTCCTTCCGTTCGTTTACTGAGTGAAGAATATGGAATCAGTATGGGTACGGCCTTCCAGGCCTACTATCACCTGGAAGGAAAGGGTTTGATCGAGTCAAGACCGAAATCCGGTTATTATGTGCGGTTTAACCAGCGGCGTTATCCCGACCTTCCTAAAATGTTACCCCCCGAACCGGTCTCGCATGATGTAAGTGTAAAGGAAATGATCGCTTCCATATACCACGATGTGGCAACTTATAATGACAAGGTGATCAATTTCGCTTTGGCTGTGCCGCATATCTCGCTTTTGCCGGCAGCCAAGATCAATAAATCAGTCGTGCAGGCTCTTCGGCATACCAAGGATCATTGTATTAATTATGAACATCCGCAGGGAAATACCGAATTGCGCAAGCAATTGGCCAAACTGGCATTTAACTGGGGCGGTAAGATTAAACCGGATGAAATTATCGTTACTTCCGGTTGCCTGGAAGCCATTACCATGTGTTTAAAAGCGGTAACCCGTCACGGGGATACCGTAGCAGTAGAATCACCCAATTATTTTGGCATCTACCAGGCTATTGAAATCCTGGGCTTGAAAGTGGTGGAAATATCTTCCTGCCCCGTCACCGGTTTGGAGCTGGATTGCCTGGAGCAGGCTATTAAAAAATTTCCCATCAAGGCCTGCGTGGTTATCCCCAATTTCAATAATCCCCTGGGTGGATGCATGCCCGATGAACATAAAAAGAAGCTGGTCGATATTATCACCCGCCATAATATCCCATTAATCGAAGACGATATATACGGCGAATTGTATTTTGGCAAAAACCGCCCCCTGACCTGTAAATATTATGATGGCAAAGGACTGGTCATGCATTGCTCTTCACTTTCGAAATCGTTGACCCCCGGTTACCGGATTGGATGGACCATGCCGGGAAAATTCCTGGAGCAGGTTAAGCAGATCAAGCGCATGCATAATATCAGTTCGCCTACTCTTACCCAGGCGGCCATGGCTCATTTTCTCCAGCATGGGCGTTATGAATACCATTTAAAAAATCTCCGGAAAGCACTGCATACTCAGTGTCTCCGCTATATGCAGGCCATTATTGAATATTTCCCGGAAGACAGTAAAGTTTCCAGGCCCCATGGCGGATTCGTATTGTGGGTGCAATTGAACCGGAAAGTAAATGCGTTCAAACTCCGTACCGAGGCGATGAAACATCATATCTCCATTGTTCCGGGAAAAATATTCTCTGCCAGTAGCAATTACAGTAATTGTATCCGTATCAGTTTTGGCAAACCCTGGGATGAAGACACCGATTATGGATTGATGATGCTGGGGAAAATGATTCAGAAAATGTTATAGTGGTGTGCAGAGTTTTGAATTACCGAGCCGGCAGCCAATTCGTCAATTCAAAAGTAAAAGTCAAAATTCAAGATTGAATTGTTTGGCGGTATCACTTAACAGATAGCACCTTCTCGATTCAACATTCACTATTCACCATTCACCAATTCAGCCTGGTTTCTCTTTCTTTTAAAATAATAGTAGAGCGGTATCCCCAAGCAGGTAACCACAATTCCTAAAACCGAATTCATCAGCTTTATTTTACCCGCCAGATAATGATCAATATCATTGATGAGGGTTATGATAAGATAAAACGAATTGAAAAGAATGACGAGCAGGGGCATCCAGGGATAACCCCAAACTTTATAGGGCCTTTCTTTTGCGGGCATTTTTTTTCGCAGGATAAAAAGGCCGATCATCATCATCAGGTTAAAAACCCAAACAATAAATATATACATATCAGCCAGGATGAAAAAAGAGCCGCTCAGCACCATAATGATTATGACAAAAAGGTGGATCAGCATGGCATTGCCTGGCGTATTGAAACGGGGATGAATGACTCCTGCCGACGCAAAAAACAGCTTATTCCTGGCCATGGCAAATGTGATACGCGGCGGAGTAAACACATTGGCACTGGTAGTGCCCATTACAGATAGACAGATCAACAGGGCAATCAGTCCGCCCCCGATTGTTCCGAATGCCAACCGCGCCGCATCGGAAGCAACCAGTGTGGATGAGGCCATCTGATCAACCGGCAGAATATAGATCAGGGCGGCATTGACCAGCATGTAAACGAGAATGCAAATGGACAAGCCGGTAAAAAGGCTTCGCGGAATATTGCGGCCGGGATTTTTTATTTCTCCGATAATGTTAATCATGGTATTAGACCCGTCAAAAGCCTGTAAAGCGCCGTTGCAGGCCGCTACAAGGGCTGTGATCATGGCAAAACCTGCGGGGTTGTATATGGCCGATGTTTCCATGAAATGAGAAAAGTTTCCTTTTCCGGATATAAATAATCCACCGACCAGTAAAATAATGGCTGCGACCTTGGCCGCTGAAAAAACATTTTGCAAAATACCGCTGCCTTTCGTGCTTCGATAACTTACCCATGTAAACACCGAAAGAATAAGTACCGTTAACATTTTCACACCAAAATTGTCGAGCGGGTAAATAGTTCCAACCATGGGTATGTGGAGGAAATAAGATTGCTCAAGTGCAGGAGAGAAACGGGGAAGTGTAAAAAAATATTCGGCATACTGCGAAGTGATAAAGGCAATCCCTGCCGTACCTGCACAGTTAATGACGGCAAAGGCTGCCCATCCATAGAGATAAGCCCAAAAATCACCATACATATGCCGCATGAATGCATAAGTGCCACCTGTTTCCGGTAGCATGGCTGCAATTTCTGCCAACACCATGACGCTGAAAAGGGTAAAGATGCCAGCTACCAGCCAAACAGCAAAAACCAGGACAGGAGATCCAAGCAAGGCCGCCATTTCGGCTGGCCGCATAAAAATACCCGAGCCAATAATGCTGCCGATGACCAGCATGGTGGCGGTTTTAAAACCAATGGTACGTTGAAATTCTCGGGGAGTTGTTGCCATGGATTACCTGGTGCGCGTAAGGAACAGTAAGCAGTTTTAGATGGTGGTATTAATTATTTGTATGATAAAATCAATATGAATTGTCTGCGTAACGGCAGCTCAAGCGTGTAATTATATTCCCGTAAGATAATAAAATCCTGTTAGCCCGATCATCGCGGTCAAGAAATTTAATCGGGAGTTTCTAATGAATTGCAGCCAATAAATTGCTAGGATATATAAGATTAGGTGCCATAATTCCACCCTTAATAACTCCTTTTCAGCAGCCCTGGCATCGTGGCTGACTATTTGATGGAATATCTGCTGAAAATTCAGCCTTACCATGAACATGATGAAAAGCGATGAGTGGGTCAGAACCAAAACCGGGACTTTTTGGAGTGAGATTGCATCCTGTGACCACGTGCTCCAGATTTATGAGGATAATGAAGTCTTTATGAAAATGCTGGCCGGTTTTGTAGGAGATGGGATCAATGCCGGTGATTGCGTAATTATTATAGCAACGAAGGAACACCTGCATGCATTGGAGAACTCCCTGCATGACCATGTTATTTCAATTGAAACCCTGGTTTCCGACAATCATTATATTGCCCTGGATGCCGAACAGGTCCTTGCCAGGTTTATGCGAAATGGCCGGCCTGATGAGGACTTGTTTTTTAGTTTCGTAAATGAATTAATAGCCCGGGTGAATTATAAGAAAAGAAAAATGCGTGTATTCGGCGAAATGGTAGCTTTATTATGGGCAGAGGGTCACCATCGTGCTACCGTCAAGCTGGAACATTTATGGAAACAGTTTTGCCAGTCAGAACCGATATCCCTGTTTTGCGCCTATCCCAAGAGCGGTTTTACAGGCGATGCTGCTGACTCACTACAACATATCTGTAACAGTCATTCAAAAGTAATTTCGGGTACAGAGAAACCCCTGACTGAAATTTTTTATAGAAATACCTCTGCGATGCAAGAATAAAAAAACCCCGGTGTGGACCGGGGTTGTGGAATCTTTTCTTTCTGGTTTCAACCCGAATATCTCCCGCTTGGAGCGAGTTGACATACTCCCGGCCCGGATACTAGTCTTTCCCGGAAGATTAACAGGTACGGTAGGATCTGGATGGCCAGAAAATAGTGGTAAGAACTGTGCTTGTGAGGACGAATATATAGACATGCCCTGAATCAGGCAAGATTGGGGATTACTTTTTATAGAAACGCGTATTTTCACGTATCCCCGGGCTGGACCACCGGAGTTTAAAAAGACGGGGTATTAATGTCAAAGTCTTGTTCAAACTCTATAGTAAAGGGCCAGCATAAAGTGCTTTTCCCATTCACCATTCACAATTCACCATTGACCACTCAACCATACATCTCCTCCTTCAAATTCTTCACCCTTTCATCTTCCAGGTATTCATCAAAACTCATCAGGCGATCTATAATACCACGGGGGGTAAGTTCGATGACCCGGTTGGCAACTGTTTGCATGAAGGTATGGTCATGGCTGGTCAGCAGCACGATGCCTTTATAGTCAGTACATTGTTCGTTGAAGCTTTGGATGCTTTCCAGGTCAAGATGATTGGTGGGTTGGTCCAGTAAAATAACATTGGGGTTTTGCAACATCATCCTGCTGATCATGCAACGCACTTTTTCGCCCCCGCTGAGAACGTTGGTCTTTTTCAATACATCATCACCGCTAAAAAGCATCTTCCCCAGAAATCCCCGCAGGAAGGGTTCGTCCACATCAGTGACATGAGAAGGCACATACTGGCGCAGCCAATCCATCAGGTTTAATTCTTTGTCAAAGAACTGGCTGTTTTCCTGGGGCAGGTAGGCATGGGTGACCGTACTACCCCAGGCATAGGAGCCGCTGTCGGCCATGCTCTCACCGGTAATAATATTGAAGAAGTTGGTAACGGCCAGCGGGTCACGACTCAACAGGGCAATCTTATCACCTTTATTTACCGTAAATGTTACGTCTTTGAAAAGCAGACGTCCGTCAACAGATTTGGAAAGCTTTTCTGTACCCAGGATCTGGTTACCCACTTCCCGGAGTGGCTGAAAAATGATGCCGGGGTATTTGCGGTAACTGGGTTCAATTTCCTCGATGGTCAGTTTTTCCAGCGCTTTTTTTCTGGAAGTGGCTTGCCGGCTCTTGGAGGCATTGGCACTAAAACGGGCAATAAAGTCCAGCAGGGCCTGCCTTTTCTCCTCCACTTTTTTATTCTTATCATTGACCTGGCGGGCCATCAGTTGAGAGGACTCGTACCAGAAAGTATAATTGCCCGTGAAAATCTTTATTTTTTGCCGATCCACATCGGCCACATGGGTACAAACTGCATCCAGGAAGTGCCGGTCATGGCTCACTACCAACACGATGTTTTCATAATCCGCGAGGAAATTCTCTAACCAGCTGATGGTTTCAATATCCAGGCCATTGGTCGGCTCATCCAACAGGAGTATATCCGGGTTGCCAAATAATACCTGGGCAAGCAGTACCCGGACTTTCAGGTTGGAAGGAATATCCTTCATCAACGCTTCATGATATTCTTCTTTTACCCCCAGCTCACTCAATAAGGTAGCGGCATCGCTGTCTGCAGTATAGCCACCCATTTCCCCGAATTCGCCTTCCAGTTCCCCGGCACGCATGCCATCTTCCTCTGTAAAATCCGCCAAAGCATAGATCGCTTCCCTTTCCTTCATCACGGACCAAAGCCGGGTATGCCCCATCATGACTGTATTGAGCACGGTTTGTTCATCAAACTGGAACTGGTTCTGTTTTAATACCGCCATTCTTTCGCCGGGCGTGATTTCAACAGTACCCTTATTCGGCTCTATTTCCCCGCTGAGGATTTTCAGAAATGTACTTTTACCGGCCCCGTTGGCCCCGATCACACCATAACAATTTCCCTTGGTAAAATTGAGGTTGACATCTTCAAACAATACCCTTTTTCCGTAGGCCAGTTTCAGATCTTTTACACTGATCATTTTTGCTCCTTATTTTGAGGCCGCAAAGGTAGGTTTTTCTTCTGTTTATAAGACGATGAAAATGGTTAGAATAGACTTAATATAATGACATGTGGTTGATCTTGAAATCTCCACATCACAGTCCCAAATTTCATATCCCAGAGCCATATTCAGTCCACCGCCTTTTAACCGCAGGCAACGTCGCAACCCGCTATTTTCTTTTCCTATTTCAAATCATCCTGGCTTTTGGCTGTCCGGGTGCAAATAATTTAACGAGTACGAGACCGGCAATAAAACCACCAATATGAGCGGCATAGGCCACCCCTCCTCCACCTTGCCCTTCTCCTCCCAGTACTCCCATACTACTTATCACCTGCAGTACGATCCAGAGACCCAGGGCAACAAAGGCCGGGACTTCAACAATGCCTCTGCCAAGAAAAACCCGGACTCTTTGCTTGGGAAATAGCAATAAATACCCACCCAAAACTCCTGAAATGGCGCCGGAAGCACCCAGGCTGGGGATCATCATGTGTTCGGGTGATGTGGCGGCGGTAACGAATACATGGCTGAGGGAAGCGATAATTCCTGTTAACAAATAAAATCCAAGATAACGGGAATGACCCATCCTGTTTTCCAGGTTGTCCCCAAAAATCCACAAATAAAGCATGTTCCCCAATAAATGGGCCCAACCTCCATGCATGAACATGGAAGTAATAAGGGTGCCGTAAACCGGGATCGGGGTAGGTTCCAGCGGGGGTACAGCAATGTCAACACCCCGGGTTATTTCAGCGGGAACGGTAGAATATGCCAGAGTAAACTGCTCATTTCCACCTGATCCCTGTAAGAACACAAAGACCAGCACATTGATAATAATCAGGATATAATTGACAAAGGGACGCAAATGATGGCCTGTGTTATCGTCTCCGATGGGAATCATAGTATTTAATTTTAAGTATGGTAATATACTTTAAAGACAAGCCCCGTTCCAAACTTGGACGGGGCTTATATATAAGACTGTGGAGAATTAATTAATTAATGTACAACTACATTGCCTTTTGCAATACGTTTGCCGTTCGCATCGCCTACAACTATATAATAAATACCCCTGGCGGCGGTTTTGATATTAACGGGAACCAGGGTATAGGCACCGCTAACGGTAAATTGTGCATGATAAACTTTGGCGCCATGGGCATCATAAAGCGTAATGGTTCTTTTACTATTGTTACCACTGCTGTTATAAAAGGATACCGTAAACTCTCCATCATTCGGACTGGGAAAAACAAATAAACGGTCACTGGCTGGAGCAGCAATAGTAACAACTGCAGATTCTGTTGCACATACCAGGCCGCTGGTCCAGGTTTCCTGAATCCTTACTTTATAATCACCCGCTTTTTCTACATTCACCGCGTAGGTATTACCGGTATTCGCCAATGGGTTATTATTATAAGTCCAGGTTACCGATACAGTCCCCCCAGTTGAAGTACTCGGACTGGCAGTCAGCGTAGCTGATTGACCAGGAGCCAGGCTGGCGGGTGAACCAAGTGTTATGGAAGGCAATTGCCTTACTGTAAGCGTGGCGACATTGGAAGTTGTTGGTGAATTACAGGTCGCATTGGCAATTGATACACGGTATTGATTGCCGCTCTGGGCTGTTGTGGTATTTGGAACGGTATAACTGGAACTATTAGCCCCTGCAATTACACTCCAGTTTGCACCACCGTCAGTACTCATCTCCCATTGATATAAAATAGGCTGGGAACTGTTTCCCGTCACAGTGAATGTAGCATTACTGCCGGAACACAATTCAATATTCGAAGGCTGTGTTGTTATAGTTGCCGGGTTAATAACAGTTAGTGTGGCAGCAGTGGAAATTGCAGGTGGAGGGCATACCCCATTCACCACTACCCGGTATTGGTAGCCATTCATGCCCGCTGTAACATTCGTGACAGCATAATTCGACGTATTGGCCCCGCTGATATCGTTCCAGTTGGCTCCATTATCCGTACTGATCTGCCATTGATACGATATGCCTGTGCCTGTTGCTGTTGCTGTAAATGCCGTATTGCTTCCCAGGCAAATGGTAACGTTTTGAGGATTGCCGCTAATGGCCGGCAGGGTATTTACTGTTAATACCCCTGCATTGGATATACCCGGTGTACTGCAGGTACTATTGGTTAGTTGAGCTCTGTACCTGTAACCATTCATTGCGGCCGTGGCCCCGGTTATGTTTAATACGGGTCCGGTAACGCCTGAATACAAACCGCCATCTGTGAGATTGGTATAGTTGGTACCACCATCCGTGCTCACCTGCCACTGGTAGATGATACCGGTGCCGCTTCCGGCTACCTGGAAACTGGTATTCGAACCTGCGCAAACCGTAGCATCGGAAGGCTGTGTTGTAACCGCCACAGCCGTAACGACAGTCAGGATGGCTGCTGCAGAAGTTGCTGCGGGTGGGCATCCGCTTGATACGACTACGCGGTATCGATAGTTGTTCATGCCGGCCGTTATTCCGGTGATTGTATAGCTAAGCTGGTTTGCCCCGGGGATGGGATTGAAGCTGGCTCCACCATCTGTGCTCAGTTCCCATTGATAACTATTACCCCCTGTTGCAGTAAAAGTGAAAGTATGATTGCTGCCGGCACAAAGCGTTATGCTCTGCGGCGAAGTATTAATAACCGGTGGTGCACTGACATTTAATGTGGCTGCAGAAGAAGTAGTTGTTCCACATAATACAGAAGCAATTGCACG
>DASUMO010000351.1:0-6282 GCA_036277695.1 Chitinophagaceae bacterium | reverse complement strand
TTAAAAGATGTTGCCATTAAACGGGTAAAGGAATTTGAAGAGCATTTCCTCATGGAAATGGAGAATAAGCTGCCAGAAGTAATGGCGGAATTCAAAAAAGGTAACCTGCCGGAAGATGGATTGAAGAAAATGGTAGAACTGGCCAATGGCCTGATTCCATCTTACAAGCAATAACAACTTTTGTATTTAATATTAAACCGTCTCTTCTGAGGCGGTTTTTGTTTTATGAAACAGGGGAGGTGAAAAGAAATGAGCCCTATGATTTCCGTAAGTTATAGAAACTGATACATCGGGGTCGGCAAGGCCAGACCCCGATGAGACGATAATGTTTAAAAACATTTGATGTGATATGACAAGATTGATAAAAAATACAGGCAGACAGTCCTGGCCGGGTCTTGCTTGGCAGACCATGCTGTGATACGCCCGTTAAAAAACCTCTCGGAAAAAAAACTTTTTACAGGTTTTTTTTCTAATCGATAAAACTGACGCCCGGGCTAAATTCGGCGATGGCAATAAAATGGAAGCATGACGACAGCTACCTCATGTATTTTTGCACATTTACCTGTTACAACTGGCTCTGCTTGTTTGAGATGGTAAATGGATACCACTTGGTATACAATTGGTTTGATGTGTTGAAAAGCAAGGGCTATTACACTGTTGCTTTTGTGATCATGCCCAACCACGTGCACCAGATATTATATTTTCCCGAATAAGGGTTTAACCTAAATAAAATCATTGGGAATGGAAAAAGATTCATGGCTTACGATATTATCGACAGGCTTGAACTATACGGAAAGGAAGATGTTTTAAGCTTTCTTGCAGAATCTGTATCGGAAAGAGAGCGGAAGAAGGGCCAGTTACACAAAGTGTTTGCAGAATCTTTTGATGCCAAAGGTATATATTCAGAAAAATTCTTTGCGCAGAAACTGGATTATATCCATCATAATCCTGTGAGCGGAAAATGGCAGCTTGTGGATGATTATACAAAATATGAACATAGCAGTGCATCATTTTATGAAAGGGGAGAAGTGAAAAAATATGCGCCATTTGATTTCCGCATCTTATGAAGGTGATGCATCGGGGTCGGCAAGCCAGGCCCCGATGAGTCGATAGAGAATAGATATGAGTCCTTTGGTTTCCGCCAGTTATAAAAGCTGATGCATTGGGGTCAGTCAGGTCCAGAGCCTTTTTAAAGTCATAAGATAAACTAGTAAAATTACGATCACGTTTTTTAGACTGCTATCTATAACGTGTTTTAGCTAAATAAATCCTTAGCAAATCTCTCGCTTCAGTATTGTTATTTGAATAATAATGACAGGGCTTTTCGTAAAAAGACTATTCAAAAAAGTCTGCTGATCGTAAATTCCGCAACCTATTCCAGTATCTTTTTAAAAAAAATTCCTTTTCTATAAAGCTGGCTGTCAGGATGCATCAACCGCTACATGCAGAAAATACGGTTTTTTTTACGAAAAAACTCTCGAAAAACTTGCATCAGTAAAAACCACATATTATGTTTGTACCAGCATTCGAAAATACCCTAAGAAGACAACGTAGATCCGACCATGAAACAAGCCACACCAATCAAGGGAAGTTACGTCCCGCTTTGTTTCACTGATTAAGTCGGTTTTCATTGCATCCTGGGGTAAAGCTCGCAAGAGCCACCATATCAAATCTGAACCCTAAAAAGAATCGCGATGAAAACATCTGTACTCACCCTCGCCCTGGTTACCCTGCTGAACATGACGGCATCTGCACAAGTAGTGTTGAACGAAGTGTATCCCGACCCCGGAGCCGGTAACCATGAATTTTTTGAGTTGTACAACTCCGGTACCAGCAATGTGCCGGAAAACCTGGACAACTATACCCTGGTCTCCTATTACGAAGAATCGGGGGGTAAAACGGGTTTCTATGTGCTGGACATGCCCGACGTTTACATTTATGCAAAAAGTTATTTCACGTTTGCATCTGCCAACAATTTTAATGTGCAGGGTAAATCAGGTGTAATAACAAATGTAAACTGGAACGTACTTCCGGCAGGCGGAGCATTAACCAAATGGGAAAATAATGGTTCAGGTTATACGCAGGTAGCCGTACCAGCTAACCTGAACGATTTATTCTTCCGGAAAAACGGTTCTGGTGGCAATCATCATATTTTTCTTTACAAGAATGGAGTTCTGATCAATGGCCTGATTACCGGTGTTTCGAGCGAAATCATTCCTTCG
Source organism: Chitinophagaceae bacterium (assembly GCA_036277695.1). GTDB lineage: Bacteria > Bacteroidota > Bacteroidia > Chitinophagales > Chitinophagaceae > CADEDV01. The sequence continues at coordinate 4,060 of DASUMO010000351.1, read as the reverse complement.
TATATCAAGTCAATGCCTAACCTTCAGGTAGTAATGCTGGCACCGGCAACCAACTTTTCAATAAACTTCAATGCGATCAATAATAACCAGGTGGAATATAACCAGGGTGCCACAACCGGTTCTGATAACGGATATATGCGGGAGCGGGATGGTAAATGTGGTAGCTGGATCAAGAGTACGGCCCAGGTGCAGCATACGCCCGGTTTATCCAATGGATCGGCTACCGGTATAGGTGGTGAGGTTACGATCAATTCAAATATTGCCTTTGTAGCAGAACAAGCTGTTTTATATTACGAGGTAAAAGTAGCACCTGAAGATGCCCTGCCGCTCACGATCGAAGCATACCGTGATTTTGGAACCATTGGCCAGCTCGATGCCAGCGATATTTTATTCCATACCGATGTTATCCCTAACACATCTGCCGGTATACAGGAAGTGACGCTGGTGGACAACCTGGATCATGTGATGTTAGTGGCCAAAACACAGGCCGGTTGTTTTGATGTAGTAATCTCTGTATTGAATTTCCGTACGCTACCTGTAAAATTACTGTCCTTTAATGCCATGCTGGCCCCGAATAATAAAGTTGACCTGTCCTGGTCAACGGCCATTGAAATCAATGCCAGCCATTTTGTGATAGAAAGAAGCTTTGATGGTAAAAATTTCAGTGATGTCGGCTTGTTATTCGCATTTGGAAATACAGACATTACCCAGAACTATAAGTTCACAGATAATATCAACGCGGCTGAAAAAACAATTATCTACTACAGGCTTCGCCAGGTAGATGCCGATGGAAAGGTCGAATATTCAGCGGTACGAATTATCCGCGCTAACAAGCAAACTGATAAGGTCACCATCCTTACTTTCCCCAACCCCGTTACAAGCAGCCTCCGGGTCAGCATCCCGAATAACTGGCAGGGAAAACAGGTGAATTATGAAATTGTGAACGCTGCTGGCCAAACAGCAAAACGAATCCAAATGGCAAATAGCAGCCAAACAGAGACCCTGGATTTGGGAACACTGGCCCCGGGTGCTTACCTGGTAAAAGTTTCCTGTGGACTGGAAATAGCTCAGCAAAAGATTGTAAAACAATAAGATAATTTCATCTGGACGGGTTCAAAGACCGGGTCTTAAAAGCCCGGTCTTATTTTTTTATTTTGGTTTATATTATAAACTACTTTATGTTTGGTAAAGGAATTTAAAAGCTGGTTATGAGAAATCCGATTTTATTATTGCTGTTCCTTATTCTTGTTAGTAGTCTAAAAGCTCAGGTTACTATTAGGGGAATTGTAAAGGACAACCGGTCGAAACCACTGGCTGGTGTCAGCATCAGTTTGAAAGATACTTACGATGGAGCGACTTCTGACTCACTGGGAAGGTTTTCATTCAGAACAACCGAGAAAGGAGAGCAATTAGTAGTGGCCACATCTATTGGATACCGGGCGTTTGAGCAAAAAATAAAAATTGAAAGCGGATCCATTTCAATCGATATTCAATTAAAAGAAGAAGTAACAGAGTTGAATGCTGTGGTTATAACAGCAGGTACATTTGAAGCCAGCGACCGCAAAAGAGCTTCCGCAGTTTTGGATCCTATCGATATTGTTACCACAGCCAGTGCTAATGGTGAAATTACCGGCGCATTAAAAACATTACCCGGGGCCCAGCAGGTGGGAGAAAGCGAGGGTCTATTTGTAAGGGGTGGTACCGCAGCTGAAACCAAAACCTTTATTGATGGCACCCTGGTCAATAATTTTTTCTATAGCAGTGTTCCTAATATTGCCCAGTTCAGCCGGTTTTCACCTTTTATTTTTAAAGGCACTGTTTTCAGCACCGGTGGTTATTCGGCTTTATATGGCCAGGCCCTGTCTTCGGCCCTGATCCTGGAATCCATAGACCTTCCGGAAAGAACCTCGGCCAGTCTCGGGTTAACAATCTTAAGCGCCAATGCAGGTTACCAGAAACTTGCAAAAAATAAACAGTCATCCTGGGGAGTGAATTATGGGTACACTGACCTGGGACTGGCTTTTGCATTCATCAAACAAAAACAGGATTATTCCAGGAATCCTATCTATCATAATGCCGATGCTAATTTCAGGATCAAAACCTCGAAAACCGGTATACTGAAATATTATGGTTATTTAAGCATTAATAAACTGGCCTTTACTACCCCCAGCATTGATAGCCTGGGTTATTACGACCGCTTTGCCATTTCCAATACTAATATTTACCATAACCTGGCATGGAAAGAGAATATCGGTCGCAGATGGAAACTAAATGCCGGCGTTTCCTATACCAATAACAGGGATGATATTAACGGCAGTCTCCAGGATAAGAATAAGAATGATGTACAATTAACAGGTTTGGAAACGAAGAAATTCGCTGTGGACACCCGTGGCAATTACTTCAATGCAAAATTGGTTTTTGAACGGAAACTAAAAGGGTTGAGTGTATTCCGGATTGGCATGGAATATAATTACAGCAATGACTGGCTGAATTATACGCTGTATACCGGTGAACAATTTCCCGAGCGATTAAAAGAACATATTAAATCCGGTTTTGCGGAGTCGGATATCTATATTACCAATTCACTGGCCGCTAAAATCGGCACAAGAGTGGAACAATCATCTTTACTGGATAAACTCAACCTGGCCCCACGCTTTTCCCTGGCCTATAAATTAGGGAAGGGTTCACAGGCATCCCTGGCATATGGCATTTATTACCAGAACCCGGAGAGAAGATACCTGCCCTCGCCTAATGAACTGGAGTTCATGAAAGCTTCCCATTATATTTTGCAGTACCAGAAAGTAGCCAACCAGCAATCCTTCCGGGCTGAAGTATTTTATAAAAAGTATGATCAACTGGTTAAGACCGGTATTACCAGTAACCAGGAAAAAGCTATCAACAACATGGGCTTTGGCGAAGCGCGGGGGATTGAATTTTTCTGGCGTGATAAAAGAACCATTAAATCGCTGGACTACTGGATCTCCTACTCTTACCTGGATACAGAAAGGGATTTTTTAAATTTTCCCTATGCCATCACGCCTAATTTTGCCGCTAAACATACAGGTTCTTTAGTGATCAAAAAGTTTGTCCAAAAATGGAAGATGAACCTGAACGGTTCTTACAATTATTCCAGCGGTCGGCCCTATTACAATATCGGGTACGACGGGACCGCCTATAAATTCAATGATCGTGGCGTAATACCGGATTATCACAATGTCAGTTTTGCCATCAATTACCTGCCTTTTATCGGCAAACAAAATCCTAAATCCTATGCCGTATGGGTAGTGCAGGTAAGTAATATTTTCAATATGCGGCAAACTTTCGGGTATCAGTACTCCTACAACGGGTTGCGAAAGGAAGCCATTGTACCTACTTCCAGGATGTTTGCATTTATCGGTTGCTTTATCAGTTTCGGGATAGACCGGAGTGATGAGGTGATCAATAATGCCCTATAATATGAAGGATCAAAAATTCAGCATGTATCATGAAAACAGCCAATACATTTATCTATTCAATCAAATCTTTAAACATGAAACGGATCATTTTATTTGTTGCAGTCAGCCTGCTGGGCACTATCGTATGGGCTCAAAGTGAAAAATACCAAAAAGCCATGGAAGAACTGGTGGCAAAGGTTGACACCACCCGCAGTCCCGAAGGCCTTGCAGAATTGGGGAATAGTTTTGAAAGAATTGCCAATGCAGAGAAGACCCAATGGTTGCCTTATTATTATGCAGCCCTGATCAATATCAGCATGGCAAATTTCCAGTTCCCGACCGGGCAAATGGATAAGATCGATGCCCTGGCTGACAAGGCCGAACCTTTACTGAATAAGGCCGAGGAATTGCAAAAAGATAACTCCGATATTTTTTGCCTGAAAAAGATGCTGAATACCGCCCGTATGATGGCCGATCCTATGAACCGTTACATGACTTATGGCCCGGCAGCTGCAGAAGCCCTGGCCCAGGCCAAAAAATTAAATCCTGAAAATCCCCGGGTTTACTTACTGGAAGGACAGGATAAATATTTTACGCCGGAACAGTTCGGGGGTAGTAAGGATGAA
>DASUMO010000350.1:0-6970 GCA_036277695.1 Chitinophagaceae bacterium | reverse complement strand
CTCCACCAGGATTCTTAATCCATATTGCCTGTCCAGTTCGCCTGCGAATGCTGTGGGCAGGCTCGAAGAATCGATGGAATAATAATAAAAGTTCAAACCCGCACCGGTTGCTACAGTATATTCTTTCAATTGATGAGTAAGTGTTCCGTTTGAAATAAAAACCTCGGCATTATGGACAAAACTGTTCGAAAGCGCGACGGGATCAATGGTTGAAAAATAACCCACACTTTTTGATAAGAAAACCACCGGGGCCTGTCCGTTCTCAATTGTCGCCTCCACCACGAGTTTAGGCGACACTTCATCCAGGTCGAAGTTTACCGTCCTTTCACAGGATGACAGGTAGATTGTCAGCAGAAGTAAAAATGATAGCGGTTGAATTTTCATGGCCCTGCAAAATTAACCCCAGAAGTCCATAAAAGTTGAGTCAGCAAGCGTATAATAAAAACTCCGATCAAACTGAATTGACCGGAGCTGTTAAAATAAACCCACCAATTTAATATGTTTTAGCCCAAATAGGCTTTTAAGGCACTGCTGTAACGGGCTTTTTGAAGTCGCTTGATCGCCCTTTCTTTGATCTGGCGGATGCGTTCCTTTGTCAGATCATATTTCTGTCCGATTTGTTCAATGGTAACACCATTTTCACCATCCAGCCCGAAATAAGCATTGACAATCTCAGCTTCGCGGGGACTGAGTGATTTCAGTACCCTGCGGATCTCATTACGCAAAGAATCTTTCATCACATCATCATCAGTATCATCACCGCCCTCCAGTAAATCGCCCATGGCTACGTCTTCAGCTTCATGTACCGGTGCATCAAGTGAAGTATGACGGGTATTGCTCTGGAATATATTATTGATCTCGGTTTCACTCATCTCCAGGAGCTCGGCAAGTTCCTCGGTTGAAGGCTCGCGTTCGTGTTCCTGTTCAAATGCCATATAAGCCTTGTTGGCCTTATTATAAGTTCCGATCTTATTCTGGGGTAACCGAACCAACCGGCCCTGCTCCGCTAATGCCTGCAGGATAGACTGGCGGATCCACCACACCGCATAGGAAATGAATTTAAAACCCTTGGTTTCGTCAAAACGTTGAGCTGCTTTAATCAATCCCAGGTTGCCTTCGTTAATCAGGTCACTGAGCGAAAGACCCTGGTGCTGGTATTGTTTGGCTACGGAAACCACAAAACGAAGATTGGCCTGCACCAGCTTGTCCAATGCTTTCTGGTCGCCCATTTTAATGCGTTGTGCCAGTGTAGTTTCCTCCTCGGGTGTGATCATCGAAATCTTAGAAATCTCCTGCAGATACTTTTCAACCGCCTGGGAATCCCTGTTTGTAATCTGTGTAGCAATTTTGAGCTGTCTCATAATAATAAACCCCTTTGTTTAAAAAGAACGAAAAATAGACAGTTGTTGTTTGCAGAATGTTGCAAAAGTGTGGTTAAAAATGAACCGTCCAAGTCCGTCTGCAAAAATACATATCAATCACGGAATCTCATAGCTATTAGTCATATTTTCTTCCGGCATGATGTCCAGTGCAATCGTTGCCGGTAGGCAGGCAAGCGTTAAAAACCTTTACTGGCAAGGGTTTCAGGCCATGCGCCCATAAGCATTGAGGTTATACACATCAAGCTGTGGATTTCCGGGAAGCCGCATTTTTCTTCAACACAATCCAGAGCACCAACCCACTTAAAAATAAAAGGGTGGATATGACTTCAGCCTGGGTAGGCTGGAATCCAAAAAGATTGATCCGGGTATTAACCCTGATTTTTTCTATGAAAAAGCGCTCCAGCCCATTTAACATCAGGTAGAGTGCAAAAAGCGTTCCCGGTATTTTTAGCCTTTTCCTGACTGACCAAAGGACCAGGAACAGCACAAGACAAACAATCGTTTCATAGAACGGGGTCGGGTAAACACCCACAGGTAACTCATTGCAGTACTTACCTGTACACCCGGGTATTGGCTGTCCTACTTCGTTGACATTGTGGGGATAGGTATAGGACCACATCCAGTCCGGCAACCAGGAAAATGGCTTGTCAGAGACATTATTGACTCCCCAATCGCCATCGCCGGCTACCTGGCAACCAATTCTTCCAATAGCATAGGCCAGCATCAGCGCAGGGGCGGCTGCATCATTCAGGTGCCAGAAGCCAATTTTGTGTCTGCGGGCATACCACCAAATAGCCAGGGCCGCAAAGATAAGCCCTCCATAAAACGTTAACCCTGAAGGGGATAATATGAAATCAGCAGGTCTTTTAACAAAAGCGCTCCAATTTTCGAAAATATCGAAAAGCTTAGCCCCTACCAGTCCGAATACAAGGGCAATAATAGTTATCTCACCAACCCTGTCATGAGGCCAGATCCGAACCGTTCTTTTTTCAGGTTTGGCCAGCTTTTGCTTGTTCTTGTCCCACCATTTTAGACCAGCAAACAATAGTCCCAGGGCCAGGCCAGCAGGCCAGCTTCCCAGCCTGGAAAAAATAAAGGCCTGCGGGTCTTCTGTCACTGAACTGTCCATAATAAAAAGAGCGAGAATCTTATACCCTAAAAGGAACCCGAGCAGGAAATTCAGGAATAGCTCACCTGCAGTTGCCGGCTGCCCCACCATTATTTGCATTTCTGTCGGTTGTAAAAGTCCCTGTTTGCTTTTTCGCCTCAATTCGGCAACCATGACTACTGCCGCAAGGATAAAAGCGATCGCAACAAAAAATCCAAAGGAGTTGACAAAACGAAGTGAATTCCATTCGACCCCAAAAAGGTCTTTGAAAGCATAATAAAGGTTGGGATACATCTATGGATGATAATTTAAAGAGGTAGCGAATATACAGAGAAGCTTGAAGCTTTGTGTATTGGAAAAAAATAGCGTATAAAAAAATTTAAGCCCCGGCCGTCCGGAGCTTAAATAGGAAGAAACGAAATTGCTGTTTTAATTGCAATATTGTTCAAATGCGCTGATCAGGTTATGGGCTATCATTTGTGCTGGTCTGCCCTCAATCTGGTGACGTTCGATAAAATGTACCAATTGTCCATTCTTGAAAAGTGCAATAGCCGGCGAAGAAGGAGGATAGGGTAATAAATGTTGCCGAAGGGTTTTCACTGCATCAATATCAAAACCGGCAAAACTGGTGGTCAGGTAATCGGGTTTAACGGTAGCATTTGCAACGGCCATCAATACCCCCGGGCGGGCAGAACCGGCTGAACATCCACATACGGAATTAATCATCACCAGCGTGGTTCCCTCTTTTGATAACTGGGCTTCTACATCAGTTGGACTCAATAACTCGGAAAAGCCATTTTCTGTAAGCTCTTCCTTCATAGGTATTACTATTTCTTCAGGATACATAAGTATGTTTTAAAATGGAACGCAAAAGTACTGAAAAAGTTCATCAGTCGAGGTTTCTGAATCCAGATAGGAAATTCTGGCAGTTCATCCCGATTCACCTGTAATTATGTCGGTTTAGGCCCTGCCCTGTCTGCATTACTAACAGTAAAAGGAGTAGAAACCCGGCTGGTATACGATTTGAAAACTAGTTCCCGTCCGATTTAAAATCATAATAAAACTAAATAGCTATGACACACGTAAAATTCAACAGGAAACCTTTTGAAAGAAGCTTTAACAGTTTCGTTGAAGATCTTTTTACTGAATTGCCTGTTATATTCAAAGGCGATATTCCCCAGCCGCAACTGAAGGGATATATACCTGTAAATATCCTGGAAACGGATAAAAATTATTTGCTAGAAGTAGTGGCCCCGGGTTATGAAAAAACCGACTTCAAGGTTAACCTGGATCAGAATGTGTTGACTGTTTCTGCTGATAAGAAAGATGAAAACAGCAACGAAACGATCAAGCAAATCAGGAAAGAATATACTTACCGTTCTTTTAAGAGATCTTTCACAATCGATGAAAAAATTGATGACACAGCAATCAGCGCAGAATATGTTAATGGTGTTTTAACATTAAACCTTCCGAAGAAAGAAATCGTCAAACAATCAGCGAAGGAAATAAACATCAGGTAACGTCTTATTATTAGTAACGATTTTCTCATAAGCAGTTGGTTTTGGTTTACACCCTCCCGTTTCTACGGGAGGGTTCTTTTTTTGCATTTACCCTGCTAACGCCTGTTCAAGGTCAATCGGCTTAAATACGGTAATATTGCGCCGAAAATGCGAATCCCTCCATGAGAAAAAACCTCTTTCTTCTTTTCGTGTTACTTTTTACATGCTTAGACTTCTTGGGCCAGGCTGATTCACTTCCGGCAGATAAACCTCTTTCGGCCGATAGCAGCCTCCGGATCATTAATCTCAATCCTTTTTTCACCCTGCACGTGGATTCGCTGCTTTCTTACCAGCTTGCGATAAACAAAGAGGAAAAAAATTATTACTGGTATATCAAGAATTCCCCGGTTGGACTCAAGATCAATAAAGATAATGGCCTGCTTAGTTTTAAGGCAGAAAAGTCCTATTTCATGTCGGGCAAACTGAAACTTGACCAGGAATATACAGTGAGGCTGGGTGTACAAAATCTTTCCGATCCGGCAGATAAAGTGGATACCAGTATTACCCTGGTGTTTTATAATACAGAAATTGTGATGCCACGGGTAAAACCGACCGTCGCCGGTACATTGACGGTTGAAGAAGGTCAGCAGGTTTCCTTCAGTCTTTTATGTGAACCTGGCAATTTTCCTATTGAAAATATTTTATTTACCAGCAATATTCCCATCAGTAATTACAAACTAGTAAGGCATTGTGATGACCAGTTTGAATGGACTGCTGGTTACGATTTCGTAAAAGAAACAGATCCCGGCCGGGAAAAAATCCTCCACCTGATTTTCATCGGGTCCAGCCGTTTTGCTAAGGATACGGCTATTGTGAAGATTATAGTCAAAGATGCTCTCAACTACCCCTTAGCCCGCCAGGAATATGACCTTGTAGTATCGAATATCAAATCCTATGTGCTGCGGTTAAAATATACATTCCTGCAATTGGACAAACGTCTTAAAAAAACAAAGACCGCCCGCACTTCCTTTGACCTGACTTCTGCAACGACTGCCCTTACCGGCACCATCTTATCCACCAGCGGCGGGGAATCTTCGAAAAATGCCGGTAAAATCCTGCCCAGTGTTGGGGTAGCGCTGGTTCCTGTTAAAGAAGCGACAGCCCCAAATAAAAACGTTGAACAAAACCAGGCTTCCCTGATCCGTTCTTCCATCAAGCGTTTGGAATATATGATCTATGATTATACGCCTGTCGGGGATAAAGACCCCGCCATTAGTACCAAGACAAGTAAGTTGAAAGATGAACTCAAGCAAAGCCAAATGCAGCTTATCGATGTGCCCATTGATATTACAAATGAAATGACGGAAGAAGAATTGAATAATTATTTCAACAGTCCTAAAGTGACCAAAAAATACAGGTTAAAAGGGAAATAATCACTCACAACCCTGTTTTCTCCGCGTATCGATCAGGTATTGAATTTTCCACTGGCCATTCAACCGGACCAATTGGAACGAATTGACACCGCAATGGCTGAACTGGCCATTATAATAAAATTTGTAAGGGGTCCAGGCGATAGCGAGGGGACCATCGATTTTTAGGGTTTCAAAAACGATCCTTTCGTCGGCGGCGTCTTTCGGTAAGCTACTGATGGAACGTGCAAAAGCAGCTACTGATTCATTCCGCACATACATCACCCCTTCTTTTGTCCTGGCGATTGTTTGAAGCAGGGCACTATCTGAAAAAGATTGCTGGATGGCGGCGGCATCTGAATTTTTCATACCCGTAAACAAGTTGTTAATGGCAGCTTTAACGGAATCTTCTGCGGACTGAGCCCTACTAGTAACTGAATACAAAATTGTTGTTAATAGTATAAAAAAACACTTCATGTTAACAGCGTTTAAGAGTTTACGGCCGGTGAATTGACCGGCTAATGTAAATTGATAAACCATGAAAAGTTTCAGAATTTTACCAACGGCAGTTATCCTGCTGGCTTTAGCCGCTGTTTTGGTAAGTTGCCGGTCTGGACGTGAATACCCCGATCCTCCCCGTCCCCGTTATCACAGTTCATTTTCGCTGATTATTGCACCCGGTCCAGGCTTTGCGATGCGCCTGCACCCCAGCGGGCGTTATTATTATCGCAATCCACAGGGATATGTATACTGGAGAGGATATGACAACCGGTTCTATCTTGACCAGCGTTACCTGGGCCGTGTCCGGTATAGCGATTATGAATACCGGGAATGGAAGCAAAAAGGCAGAAAATACCGTCGTGGAAATGGCAGGTGGTAATACGGAAGCCTATCGTTGAACTTACAGGGAAAAGCCCTATTCTTAACGGAATGGGCTTTTTTACTTTCCGGGAAACAGGCTATGGCGCAAAAGCTTTTATACCTTTATCGTCAATAAAATCCATCTTATTAAACAACCATCATCATGAAAAACTCTCTATTCTTCCGGGTTACCATTCCGGTTTTACTTTTGGTACTGGCTGCAAGCTGCGGATCTTCGAGGCGAACAACCACGACAACCCGTTATCCACAGCCGGCTGAAACAAAAGTAATCGTCGTTCAACAACCAAAGGTAGTAGTCGTTGAACAACCCCAATCCCTGCCCCCGGGCCAGGCCAAAAAAGTTTATGGTACACAATCGGCCAAGCCCTTCGCTCCGGGCCAACAAAAAAAATACTCAAACCGGGTATATCCCCTCATTGTTGTCCGCGGTCCGGGAATCATGATCCGCAGGCATTCCGATGGCAAGTTCTACTATGAAAATGGGGAAGGCCTTCGCTATTGGAGAGGGTTCGACGAACGTTTTTACCTGGCCGATGAATATATCAGCTTGATAAGATACAACCAAAAAGAGTACGATGAATGGAAGGGAAAAGGCTATAAAAACGAAAAGAGGGGAAATGGGAATGGTAATGGATATGCCAACGGTAAAGGAAATAGCAATGGAAATCATGGTAACGGAAATGGGAATGG
>DASUMO010000349.1:0-2600 GCA_036277695.1 Chitinophagaceae bacterium | reverse complement strand
TGGCGGAGATTGAAAACGATACCGTATTAAGAGACCTGGCCAGGCAAAAATTAATTGAAAAAAGAAACTATAAATGGGTTCATTATGATTCCAAAGATGCAAGGGGCGTAGATGTGGGATTACTCTATAATCCGAAATACTTTAAGGTAGAAAACAGTGATAAACTTTTTGTACAGCTGCCCGGAGGTTCCAAGGATGCTTATTTTACCCGCGATATACTTTGGGTGAAAGGCAAACTCGATGGAGAAACCATTCATGTTTATGTGAATCACTGGCCCAGCCGCGTGGGTGGGGAAGAAAGAAGCGCCCCGGCCCGCGAAGCAGCCGCCCAGGTTTGCCGGAATCACATCGATTCAATTTTAAAGCATGAACCCAATGCCAAGATCGTGATCATGGGCGACCTCAATGATGACCCTGTAAATGCCAGTATTGCAGCGGTGCTGAACGCAAAAGGAAAACAAAAGGATGTGAGATCCGGGGGCTTGTTCAATCCCTGGACCGAATTATACCGGCGGGGTATCGGCACCCTGGCCTACCAGGATGCCTGGGGCCTGTTTGACCAGATCATTATTTCCTATTCCTGGCTGAATAAGGAACAGGAGGGTTTCTTTTTTTACCAGCCTTATATCTTCAACAGGGAATATATGGTGGAAAATAAGGGGCGATATAAGGGCTATCCCATGCGAACCTGGGACGGAAATACTTACCGGGGTGGCTACAGTGATCATTTCCCTACTTATATAGTGGTACTAAAACAAGTTGCCTCCCAAACCCGAAAAGCCTTTTAAGTTTCCTGACAATCATAGGTTTAATTATTTTATTCCAGGAAAAGGCCCTTTCGGATTAAGGATCGGTGACCCTAAATAAATTGCCTTCAATTCTTCCCGATTCTGGCTCCAACACCCTATCTTTGCCGCCCCAAATCTGGATTCGCAGATTCTTCCCGCCCCGGCGGGATGTCCAATGGGAGAAACCGAATTAATTAACAAATCCACCTTCGCCCTCGGGCCTGGTGGATAAAACAAGAGGTAAATGAACAATTACGAATTGATGGTGATTTTTACCCCTGTTCTCAGCGAAGATGAATTCAAAGCAGAACAGAAAAAGTATGCTTCACTTGTTACCAGCAGTGCTGGCAGCGTGGTAGCAGAAAATGCCTGGGGTTTAAAATCATTAGCCTACCCGATCCAGAAAAAGACCACGGGTTTGTACTGGGTCCTGGAGTACAGTGCTCCGGCTGATTTCAACGAGAAGCTGAAGATTCAGCTTCTGCGTGACGAGAATGTTCTCCGTCACCTATGCACCAAACTCGATAAATACGCCGTCGAGTACAATGCTAAAAAGAGAAGTGGTGTAAAAACTGGAACCGAAAAAGCAGTGGAGGCTTAATACCATGGCAAAAAACGAAATCAAATACCTGACGGCTATTAAAAGCGATAAGCGCGTCAAAAAATTCTGCCGTTTTAAAAAGTATGGCATCCGCTACATCGATTATAAAGATGTGGAGTTCCTGAAAAAATTCCTGAACGAGCAGGGTAAATTATTGCCCCGTCGTCTTAGCGGTAACAGTCTTAAATACCAGCGCAAGGTTTCTGACGCGGTGAAAAAAGCCCGCCAGATGGCCCTTTTGCCATATGTAACAGATCTTTTGAAGTAAGCTGCGGGCAATGAGCCAATAGCTCCGAGTCATCTCGACGCTCCTGGCTCTGATCCCTTAGCCAAAAATTAATACAATGGAAGTCATTTTAATACAGGACGTAGATAACCTGGGTGCCGTTAATGAAGTAGTAAAAGTAAGAAACGGCTATGCCCGCAATTTTCTGCTCCCCCGAAAACTGGCGGTTGAGTACAGCCCCAGCAATCAAAAACAGCTGGAAGAAAGGATGAAGCAGGTGAAGAAAAAAGAAGACAAGATGCTGGCTGAAATCAACAGCGTCATCAACAAGCTGAAAGAAGCCCCGCTGAAACTGGGTGCCAAAACCGGTACCAGCGGTAAGATCTTCGGAAGCGTTACTTCTTTGCAACTCAGCCGCGCTATCCGCGAACAGAAAGGATATGAGATCGATCGCAAGAAGATCCATATTACCGACGAGGTGAAGGAATTGGGAACCTACAAAGCCGCTATCGAATTTGGCAATGGCCAGTCCACGGAAGTGGAGTTCGAAGTAGTAGCTGAATAAGCTTATAAATTGCTGAAGAAAATCCCTCCGCTTGCGGGGGGATTTTTTATGGGAGCCAGCCTGTCTGGCTTTAAAACCAGTGCCTTAGGGGTTTTCAGCCGGTTTGAATGGAATAATTTGGCAATATCTCGGAAAAAAATCCGTTATTTTGCTACGTCTTGGTGTTCTTTACAGTTTCACAAGTCCTGAACGTTGTACATGTCCTGTGAATGTTCATTGGTTACTGTTTACTGTTGGCACTTTTTTGTTTTTTAAAATTTCAGTAAAATGAACATTTACGTAGGAAACCTGAGTTGGAACCTGAAGGATCAGGATCTTCAAAACCTTTTTGCCTCACACGGCGAAGTAGCATCAGCCAAAATTGTATTAGACAAATTCACCAATCGCAGCAAAGGATTTGGTTTTGTCGAAATGCCCAAT
>DASUMO010000348.1:0-14893 GCA_036277695.1 Chitinophagaceae bacterium | reverse complement strand
TATTCGATGCCATTAGAGAATGGCGGTATAAAGATCTATTCTTCTACCCAGGGGCCCACCGCGGTGCAGCGAACCGTTGCCCGCGTATTGAATATTCCCATGCACGCTGTTGAAGTTGATACAGCCCGTTTAGGTGGTGGTTTTGGAGGAAAAGAAGACCAGGCCACTGCTTGGGCAGTTTTATGTGCTTTGGCTTCTTATCACCTGAGAAAACCGGTGAAATATTCCATGCACCGGATGGATGATATGCGGATGACAGGTAAACGCCATCCTTATTCGGCTGATTTTAAAATTGGACTGAGCAAGGATTTGAAGATACTGGCCTACGAGGTCGAGTTTTACCAGAACGCAGGAGCAGCCGCCGATCTTTCTCCCGCGGTGATGGAAAGAACCCTGTTTCATTGCACTAATTCCTATTTTATCCCGAATGTAAAAGCAACTGCTTATAGCTGCCGCACCAACCTGCCGCCCAATACAGCTTTCCGCGGTTTTGGCGGACCACAGGGAATGTTTGTGATAGAAGCAGCAATAGATAAAGCCGCTGTTAAATTGGGTATTCCCGCTTCCGTCATCCAGGAAAAAAATTTACTTGAAACCGGTGATAGCTTTCCCTATGGACAAAAAGCGGAGAGCGAGGCCAGGAGTTGCTGGAAAAAAGCCGAAGAACTGTATGCAGTCGACAAGCTTCGCAAAGAAGTGGAGGAATTCAACCACAATACTATTTTATATAAAAAAGGCCTGGCCCTGATGCCGATTTGTTTTGGCATCTCCTTTACCAAGACCCGGATGAACCAGGCCCGATCCCTGGTGCATATTTATACTGATGGCAGCGTGGGCATCAGTACGGGGGCCGTGGAAATGGGACAGGGTGTGAATACAAAGATCCTTCAGGTAGCTGCCAAAGTCTTTTCGCTTCCCCTTTCCCGTATCAAAATCCAAAGCACCAACACGCTTCGCATTGCTAACACATCCCCTTCCGCAGCGAGTGCAACGGCGGACCTGAACGGGAAAGCCACCCTGATCGCCTGTACAGAACTCCTGAACCGTTTAAAAAAAGTAGCTGCAACAGAACTTGGTGAAGCCATCGATTCCATCAGCATTGAAAATGAAAAAGTGTTGGTAAACGGGGAAGCTTCTGCTCTTTCCTGGGAAGATCTCGTGATGCAAACCTATAATAACCGCATTAGCTTATCAGAACACGCTCACTATACGCCGCCGGGTATTCATTTTGACAGCCATACGGAAAAAGGGCATCCTTTTGCCTATCACACTTATGGAACGGCTATTATTATCGCAACCGTTGATTGCCTGAGGGGTATTTATGAAATCGATGCAGTGAAAGTGGTACACGATGCCGGTACCAGCATGAATGAGCTTATTGACAGGGGCCAATGCGAGGGTGGGATCGTACAGGGTATTGGCTGGATGACCCTGGAAGAAATCATGTATGATAAAGAAGGAAAGCTGAAGTCCAATGCGCTGAGCACTTATAAAGTACCGGATATTTATTCGGCGCCCAAAGAGATTTCTCTTCATTTCCTGGAAACTGCTAATGATAATCTTGCCATTTTCCGGAGCAAGGCTGTGGGAGAGCCTCCCCTGATGTATGGAATCGGCGCTTATTTTGCCCTGCGCAATGCATTAAAGGCATTTAATCCTTCAGCGACTATCCCTTACGATGCACCCATGACCCCGGAAAAAGTTTTATTATCCTTGTATCAGAAAAAACCGGAGCCAACCCCTGCTTAAAAGTCGCATCATTGCCCCGTTCTATCTAACTTGTTATTACTATACCGGTGAACAAACAACTTTCCATATGGAGATTTATCCTTGAAGGATTGGAACATCATATCCCCGTCATGCTATTATATGTTTTGGACAGTGATGGGAGCAGCCCGGGCCGTCAGGGCTTTTTTATGGCAGTTAATGCCAGGGGAGAAATGCGGGGTTCGATCGGGGGCGGCATCATGGAACATAAGTTTGCCGAACTGGCTAAGGAAACACTCCGGATATTACCAGCCAGGGGACCTGTCATTAAAACCCAATTCCATGATAAAAAAAGCGCGGCGAATCAAAGCGGGATGATCTGTTCCGGGAAACAAACCATTTTGCAGTATATAGTCAGAGAGCCCGACCGTATGGCGATCAGGCTACTGATTAGTTCGCTTGAACAGGAAAAAAATGGCGTCTTACAACTTTCTCCTTCCGGCATTTCATTTAACCCGGCTTTTCCTCTATTTGATTATGAGTTCCAGTATAAGAATGAGGAGGATTGGATATACAGGGAAAAAACAGGTTTTAAATTCAAACTATCCATTATCGGTGGCGGACACTGCGCACTGGCCTTAAGCCGTTTGATGCGGCCCATGGATTTTTTTATCCGGGTTTATGAAGATCGGGGACAACTTTATACACTTGAAGAGAATGAAGCGGCTCATGAAAAAATTATCGTTAACGATTATTCGGAACTGGAAAAGCTGCTGGAACCAGGCCCCGATCATTATGTAGTGATCATGACGATGGGCTACCGAACGGATGACATTGCCCTGAAAGCTATCCTCGGCAAAGAATTCGCCTACCTGGGATTATTGGGCAGCGCTTTCAAAACTCAAAAAATGATAGAGGAATACAGGAAGGAAGGCATTCCGGTTGAATGGCTGGAGCGAATCAATGCGCCGGCTGGTATAGCGGTAAAAAGCCAGACCCCGGAAGAGATCGCCGTGAGCATCGCCGCTGAAATCATCCATATAAAAAATAAATACCGCTGACACCCTGTCTACTTTGTGGTCTTCGTGGGAATACTTCAACTATCCCACAAAGCTCACGGAGAAGCGCAAGGTCCGCAAAGATTTTCTCGTTGCGTTCGCGGCGAATCATAACGCAGCGACCGCCGCATGAAACCAATCCCCAAAAAATCTACATTGTGCGCTTCGTGTAACCGCCGTGTTCGTCGTGTTACTTTTTAGTTTCACAAAGATCACAATGCAAGCACAAAGAACACCATGTAAATACGTTCAATTGTTTACATGATAGTATTCTAATTCCATTGATGGATTAATGGCTTGCCCTCCCCGTTTAAATCAGTACCTTGAGTATTACTAAATTCACCGATATGCTCTTTGTGTATTTTTTTATCGGGCTGATCATTTTACTGCTGCTGATTTCGGCAATGATGCCGAAGGCTTACAATATTGAAAAAACAACCATAATCGGCCGGCCTGTTCAAACGGTGATGGACCGGGTGGGCGACCTGAACTATTATAGCCAATGGAATCCCTGGCAACAATCGGATCCCAGCGCGAAAAGCACTATCACGGGTACACCTAAAACACCGGGACACCAATATGCCTGGCGAGGTAAAAAAGTGGGTGTTGGCAGTCTTACCCTCCGCAATTTGGACACTAAACATATCCATTTTGACCTGGAATTTCTCAAACCCTGGAAGTCAAAGGCCAAGGATAATTGGTTGTTTGAACACTGGGGTCAAAATGAAACCAAGGTCACCTGGCAAAATAGCGGCGGGCTCCCCTGGCCTATGGCCAGCCTGATGGGTCCACTGATCCTCAAAAATCTCAACCACCAGTTTGAACAGGGATTGAATAACCTGAAAAAAATATGTGAGTCCTAAGCTGCGAGCTTCGAGCCAGTATTGTCCGGAAACCTGTAAAGAGGGAGTCTTTCTTAGCGATTTCTAATCGATGAATTTAGCGCCCGGAAAATAAAGTGAAATCCCGGTTTATTTTTAGTTAATCTTCGGGGTAAAGACCGCGGAAATAGGGCAGTTACCCCGGGCTTCAGCCCGGGGCCCAGAGTACTACAATCAAACACGGCTTTAGCCTAAACCTAATTTTGGCTAAAGCCAGGCAGTTTTATTAGTTGCTTGTCCGCGAGCTGAAGCACGTGGTAACACCTTCGGTATGACTTTTAGAAAAATTGATCCGGGCGGTGTTAAAATAAAACAGCGCATTCTAAACCTGAGCATTGTAATTAGCTTAAAAGTCGCTTTACTGCCAGTTTAAATTTGTCACTGAGCCTCTTTTTCTAAGCCGGTTAACACAATTTTAGCCATATTTCCGATGCCCAGGCTTTTGTTCCACTTTTTTATCAAAAAAAATGGAACCCGGGATTGCCAGGCTTAGGCATTCAAAAACTTTTATAAAGTACAATAAAGCACTTAGTTTGGTCGCGGTAGTTTACATTTTTACCGGACAACAATGGCTGCGAGCTGGTAGCCCTGCCTGCCGGCAGGCAGGTTCGAGCTTTTATATTGGAGCTTGGTATTTGGTTTCTGGAATTTATCCGGTTCTTAAATATGTTTGAGTGTTGACAGGGTTCTTTCATTCAGTACATTACCTGTGTTCAATGTAGTGGCCGGTTCAAACAATAGCACCGAGACTTCCTCCTCTGCAACAGGCCGGTGCTCAACACCCCGTGGCACCACCAGGAATTCCCCGGCATTGACCCGGATCGTTTTGTCTCGCAGTTCCATATCAAAATGACCTTCCACTACATAAAACAATTCATCTTCCTGCTCGTGGTGATGCCATAGGAATTCACCCTTAAATTTAACCAGCTTCACCTGCTGCCCGTTTAATTCTGCAACAATCCTCGGATTGTAGTGATCGCTGAACAGGGAAAATTTTTCTGCAAGGTTGACCTTTTCCATATTAGTGATTTTGCTAATCATAAAAAAAGCGATGAGAAATGATCGCATCGCTTGCTAACCCAACTTGTTTCGCTCAGAAGAAAAATTGCTCCTTCACAATCTTGCCGTCTTTCACTTCGTAAACGGCAATTTCATCCATTTGCGTTCTTCCCATCTCTTTCATGGTTACGTCCATGCCCATAGCTACCGAGAAAAAACGGCCAGCCACCTGGGGTTCTTTGGAATAACCGCCATGCATTTCTTCCACCATGTTCTGGAACATTTCACCTTTTTTCCGGATCGCCTCTTTGCCTTCAACCGACTGGAGGCCCTGAGACGTTGGAGGCTCAATACTAACTGCATCATCTGCATATAATTCCTCCTGGATCTTATCCCATTGGCCCGCCTGGGCCAGTTCATGAAAGCGATTGGCCACTTCTTGCGTGGTCATGACAGCTGTTGTTGGCATAACATTCGATTTAAGGTTTAAAAAAAATGGACCAATAAGCTACGATGATTTTATTTCTGAAAAAATTAAATAATTATGAACCGGGAAATTTGGCGGATGAATGTAGTTTTACCGTTACACAGTTAATGTCAGCACCTTGAAAACAGTTCCTTATTTTCTATTAATGATCCTTCTAGCCGGCTGTTCGGTCAGCAATAATCCCCTGCGCAGGGAAATCAAACTGCTTCAAAAAGGAATCCTTACCGACGATAGCAGCTATATCTATGACCTGCCTTATGAAGCAGGTAAAAAACACCGGCTGGTACAGGGCTATTTCGGACCTTTTTCGCACAAGGAAAGAGCGGCGTTGGATTTCAGGATGAAAAAAGGAACGAAAATCACAGCTGCCCGTGAGGGAGTAGTGGTAAGAGTAAAAGAAGATGGAACCAAGGGTGGCTGGAACCGCAAATTCCGCCCCCATGGAAATAATATAGTTATCCAGCATCCCGATGGATCAAGAGCCGGTTACTGGCATTTGCAGCATAACGGGGCATTGGTAAATGTAGGGGATACAGTTAAAAAAGGGCAGGTGATTGCATTGAGCGGGAAAACAGGTTTCGCGGCTATTCCACACCTGCATTTCCTGGTATGGCGATCAAATAAAGGACAATGGCAGCAGGTAGCCACCCGCTTTCAAACTTCGATTGGCATCAAATATTTACGTTCCTGGAAAAAATACCGCCGGCCCCGGATAAAGCCTTAATAACCGAAGCGGCGATCCCTTAACATTTCAAATATTCTTCCTTAAGTGATTGGGCAAGTTGTTTACCCAACCAGCTCACTTCTGTTGCCAGGGTTTCGAAATCCTCTTTTTTTGATCGATGATTGGTGATGGCGACCCGTAAACAATAGCTCTCATTCAAAAATGTAGAAGAAGGGGCTGCTATACCCTGCTCCTGCAATTGCAGCAAGATCTCCTTATTGATAATGTTCAGTTGATTTCGGGACATTTTACCCGGGTTATACCGGAAACAAACAATATTCAAACTGGCGGGAGCCATTAATTCAAGATCAGGAGCCTGTTTCACCAATGTTGCGAGGTATGCAGCCTGCCGGATATTCTGGCGTATCAGCCTTCTGAATTTATCAATCCCCTGTTCTTTCAGCAGCATCCATACTTTCAGCGCCTTAAAACCCCTGGACAAGTCAAACCCGAAATTGGAATTCAGTTCAGGGCCGGCGGCAATCCCCCTTTCATAATTAAGGATATAATCCGGTTGCAAAGAATAAGAATGACGGTGTGCACCCGCATCATTTACCAGTACAACAGCGGCTTCGTATTGGATATGCATCCATTTGTGCAAATCAAAAGCAACACTGTCGGCCAGGTTGATTGCCTTTACACGGTCCTCGTATTCCGGCAGCAGCTTTACCAGGGCGCCGAAAGCCCCGTCAACATGAAACCAAAGTTTGTATTTCCTGCATACCCGGGCTATCTCATCCAGCGGATCAATCGCGCCGGTATTCACGGTGCCTGCATTTGCCACTACACAAAACGGAATATTGCCCTCCGCTATATCTTCCTCTATCAATTCTTCCAGTTGCTGAATATCCAATTCAAAATTTTCATTTACCCATACCTTTCTCAGGCCTTCGCTCCCAATCCCCATGATCTCCGCCGCTTTCTGAATACAACTATGCGTTTCAGTAGAAGCATACATGATCAGCCGCCCGGTTAAAGACTGAATCCCTTTTTGCCGGATCCATTTATTGATAGTGTTCCTGGCCACGATCAAAGCATTCAGATTAGCTTCTGAAGCCCCATTTAATAATAAGCCGCTGCTGGACTCGGGGAAGCCCATCATTTCTTTGCACCAGTTCAAAACCTGCTGGTCAACATAGCGTGGTGAATGATCCCCAATACTCGTATTCGTATTCATACCGGAAGCCAGCATATCGGCCAACATGCCCTGCATGGTACCGTTTCCCATTACCCAACTCCAAAAACGGGGATGAACATTACCTAAATTATAGGGGAGAATGTATTTCCTGAACTCTTCATAAACCTGTTCCAGGGATTGCGGCTCATTGGGCAGACCGGAAGAAAAATGTTGAACAACCTCTGCTGGTGGTTTTTGCCAAACAGGTTTATCCGGAATAGTCTGCAGGTAGGCCGTCATATCAACCACCATTTGTTCCGCAACCTTTTTTAGATTGTTCCAGTCAGCCGGGTCTAAGGTTTCCTCTACCCTTGAATTATTCTCGAAGAAATTCATAGCTATCCTTTTTTAAAAATCTTACGATAGTCAATATATCAGGCCGGCTTGTTTACCCGGCGATCACTGGTGCTCAACCATGCCAGCAGCATGACCCATAAGGTTGTTTTCATTTCGGGATTAAAAAAACCCGGGCGACCTATTTTTCGCACACCCAGCTCATTGGGTTTGAGATGATGCCAGGTGATATCGGCTGAGCAAAAATGGTTGAGTAGTTCTTCCACGGCTTTGGGAGGGCAATGCCAGTCATCGGAAAAACTAAATGCCAGCAAGGGGATTTGCAGTTTACGGTAATTATTATCCGGGTAAGCATCAAACAAACCATTGCTACTATTACACCAGTTTGCCCATTCATGCATGACGCCCGTGGGGAAGTCGGCTGTTAGTCCAAGTCTTTTTCCGGGGAAATAACCAAACCATTTGTTGAGCAGGCCGATGGCAGTATGCATGGTTTCAACCCGGAAACGCTGTTTCCAGGGCCAGAGTTTTTTGCAGGATAAAGCGCTATTGACCAATACCAGCCGGCTGATATACTGGCTGGCCTGTACCAACCCCACAATTTCGCCGCCGATACAATGACCCACATAGATGATCTCATAGTTGGGAAAATTATTCCTGGCAAATAATATTACCGCGTCAATATCCTGTACCGCCCATTGATGCAGGCTGGCCTTAAACCCTTTTAGCTGTGCCGGCGCCGAGCTGCCCATACCGCGGTAATCAATGCTGATAACCTCAAAACCCAGGTTTTGAAAATGCTGGGCAAAAGGATGATAAAACTCTCTTGAATAGCTCCCGGGCGAGGCAATGATCATAACCTTACCCGAACTGATGGCTGGCGAATAACACCTGATCCAGATCCTTTTTCCGTCCCTTGTCCGTATTTCCCTGTCTATTTGCATAAAATTGATTTGTTTTCATGGGCCCCCACCTACAAATTTGAAAAGGGGAATCCGGGAAATCAATAGCATTTTATGCGAACAGGGTCCTTGCTGAGCCGGGTAGGCGATTTTTTGAGTAGGAACATTCGTTAGTCGGCCCGGAATCAGGCCAGCAGCTCCATGAGTTCTTCCCGTTTGCTTTTGGAGACCGGGATTTTCATTTTATTTTCCATGACCAGGTAGCCCCCATCGCCGCGGATAAACTCCTTGACTCTTTTCAGGCTGACAAGGAAGGAATTATGTGGACGAAAAAATTGATAGGGTGAAAGCATGTCTTCAAATTCCTTCAGTGTTTTGGAGATCACCCTTTTTCTTCCTTCGGCCAGGAATACATTGGTATAGTTGCTGTTGGCTTCGCAACAAATAATTTCCTGCGGGTCCACGAACTCAATACTTTCTTTGGAGGCTAACGCAATCTTTCCCACCTTACCTTTTTTCTCGGCATGCACATTGTTCAATAAGAGATCGATTTGCTCGGCAGGAATTTTTTGCTGTATTTTTTTCAGGTGCTTATCGATTGCGTCCTTCAGTTCCTTATTCTGAACCGGCTTGAGCAAATAATCAAGGGCACTGAATTTTACTGCCTGGATCCCGAAATTATCATAGGCTGTTATGAAGATGATATTATAGGGCAGGTCCCTTCCCAGTTCCTCCAGCACATCAAAACCATTGAGCATGGGCATTTCAATATCCAGGAAAAGCAGGTCCGGGGGATTTTTTTTCAGGTATTCCACGCCATCTGCAGGACTGTCAAAGGCCGCCTGCACGACTACATCGGGACAATAATTTTCAAGCTTCCACTTCAGCGTATCTATGCTGTGCTGCTCATCGTCAATGATAACCGCTTTAATCATAAAAAATCGTTTTTATCAAACTGGTATTAATAATTCAACCCGGGTGCCGCTGGCATTTCCTTCCGGGTCTTTCAGGTCAACTATCTGCATGCGGGTATCGGTATTATAAAGTTTATTGATCATTTCGATACGGTCTTTGGTGATCTGCATACCCATGGAACGTTTATGGTTACCGGTTTTTTGTTCGCGCAGCGCCTGGGCTTTGTCCCGGCCTATCCCGTTATCCTCGATCACGCATTGCAGGCTTTCTTTTTCCTTACTGATACGGATCTCTACTTTGCCGGTGCGGCCGTCTTTCTTCTGCATGAGGCCATGCCAGATCGCATTTTCAACATAGGGTTGCATCAGCATGGGCGGGATCATGGTTGAAGCCGTATCTATAGCAGGATCCACTTTGATCTCGTATTCAAAACGGCTGGCAAAACGCAGCTCTTCCATTTGCAGGTATAAATGCAGCGCTTCCAGTTCATCTTTCAGGCTGATATAATTGGATCTTGAATTTTGCAGGATCAGCCGCATGAGCCGTGCAAAATTGTTGAGATATTCAGAGGCTTTTTTTGATTCGTTCTTGATAATATAGCTATCAATAGAATTCAGGCTGTTGAAAAGAAAATGCGGGTTCATCTGCGCCAGCAAGGCACTCATTTCAACATTGGCCAGCCTTTTTTCATACTGCGATTTTAGCTGCTCTTTCTTTTTCACCTGGCTGATGCGGTAACGGTAAAACCAGTAAACCACACCACCGATAAAAACCAATGCCCCGATACGGAACCACCAGGTCTGCCACCAGGGCGTAGAAATATAGACAGGCAGTTCTATCATTTTCTGGTTCCAGATCCCTTCGTTATTCGCGACCTGCAGTTGAAACAAATAATCTCCCGGGGTCACATTTGTATAATTGGCGAAACGCCTTTCACTGGTTTCTACCCAGTCATCAAATCCGCGAAGCCGGTAACGAAATTTGATGCCGGCCGGCAACGTATAACCGATTGCAGAAAAACTGACAGAGAAGAAATTCTGTTTTGGTGCCAGCCAGATGCCGTTACTGTTATACAATCCGGGAGCAACCGGTTGATTCAATACCTTCAATTCCGTAATATAGGGGGTGGGCATTTCCACATTACGCCGGAAACCTGCCGGGTTTGCCAGGGTAATACCAGTGCGGCCACCAAAAACCATTTCACCGGAAGGCAGAAATACAAAATTGATAAAATCCACCACCTTTACTCCATATGCAAAATCAAAAACCCATAAATGACCGCTGGCTGCATTGAGCCGGATAAGATTTTTGCTCGTAAATCCCCAGATATTACCTTGTTTATCGGTACCCAAACGAACCAGGCTTTCGTTAATACCTATTGACTGCAGGTCAAATTTTTTCTGAATGCCCAGCTGAGGTTCCTTGATATCTATATAACCATAGGAACCAAGACTGCTCGATACCCATATCCGGCCGATTTTGTCTTCAGCAAAACTGTTCACGACGGGAAAGGAATTATGACTGTTCTTGGTATAGAGAAAATTCAGGATGGTATCCCGCTCCAATAAGTGAACGGAAAATCCATTGAGTCGGGAGAACCATATATTGCCATGGCTGTCCTCGAAAAAATTAGCAGCCCTTCCCACCTGTCCATCACTGCTATTGCCATCCAGCTCTTTTTTATAGATCCGGTATCCCCCGGTCTTTCCATTCCATTTAACCAGGCCGTCCACGTCAGCGGAAATCCAAAAATTACCGGAACGGTCTTTTTTCAATTCTCCCCACCGCTTAAACTGCACCGGTGGATCAATTGAAGATTTTTTTAACAACTGTGTTCGTTCCGAATAGGTAAATAAGCCCTTGTCCGATGATATCAGGTATTCACCTTCACCGGTTGATTCAAAGCCCCGGATGATCAGTGGATCATCTGTAATAGAAGCGATGTTACGAAAAGGTATCCTTTCCCATTGGAGGATTCGCTTGTCGAAGCGGTAAATACCTTCCGTAAAAATGGGGCAAACGGTAATCTTATTCCCCGCTGGATCAGACTTGATTATGGATACAAAGGTCCAGTCGTCGGGGTACAAATGATCAAAGGAATAATTGTTAAACTGCTGAACCACCGGGTCAAAATACTGCAGGCCATCACCTGTTGACCAGATCCTGTTGCTTTTATCAACGTAGTATACACCGTAAAACTCATTTCGTTTGGTATTGTTGTATTTGACCTCTTTGATCTTTTTCTCCCGGATATTATATTCAACCAGCCCGTTGGTGGACGTGATCCATATTTCATCTTCATTTTTGCGGACAATAGCCCCAATTGGATATTTCATTACTTCTCTATCATCCTTATCAACGGGCAGGGGGCTAAATGTTTTCGTAAAAGGGTTGAAGACATTCATTCCCGCTTCCCAACTGCCGATATACAACAAGCCATCGGTGTGAGAATACATACGGCGAACAGCATTTTGGGCAACCTGTAAACGTTTGTCCTGTGAGGGAAATGTGAACCATTTTACCTGGCCGGTATACTTATTGATCTGTTCCAATCCGGCTGTTGTGCCCACCCATATTATTGAATCGTTCGTACGGGAAGCTTCGATACTAAGTACACTGGTACGGGGAGCCAGCACAGGAATTATTTCCGGGTAAGTTTCGGGAGCATAAGGGAAATTCCTGAAATCATCCTTTTTTCTATCATAGATCCATGCCCCCCGGTCGCGGGTGCCGATCCAGATATCACCCTGTTTATCGAGGCACATAATATTTACTCCCTGGTCAAACCGCCGGAACAGGGTGTCCGATTTTCCTTTATCTGTGAGCTGGTAGTGCCGGAAGGATTCATCTGCAAGCCTCAGCACGGATATCCCCTGGCTGGTTCCCATCCAGATCTCATTGTTAACAGGCAGCACTGTTTGTATCAGGTTATCATAGGGCCCTTTTTGGGGATCCGGTTTATTTTCAAAAACCCTGATCTCCTGCCCATCAAAACGACAAAGCCCTTCGGTGGTTCCGATCCACATAAACCCTTCATTTCCTTGCTTGATGGAACGTATATCTGTGGAGGGCAGTCCATGATCGAGGGTAATGGTGATGGGCCGGTTTAATTTGTATTGGCAAAAACCAGCCTTGCTGCACAATGCGGCGCTGAACAGGCAGGCAAATATTTTGGCAGGGTAGTACATGGTGGGAAACACTGGTCAGAAATTACCACTTTTTTCCTAATCTTCTTCTGGCCACAAGGAACAGCTATTTCCTGGTAAGCAAACGTGAAGACTAGCAGGTCAGGTCTCCCGCTGTGTAATTAGTGCAGAATCTTGAGCCGGTCCGCAGGACCCCGAATCGGCCATTGCAAACGGTATTTCTCAACAGGATAAAGCCACTATACAAGAAAACCCCTGTTCGGCTAATCTGCTGCTTGAAACAGGTTAAAGGGTTTGTAGTCTTGTGCCCGATTTATTCTTCCATTAATCATTAAACTTATCAAAATGAAAAAAACAATGCTTTTGACTGCCCTTTTCGTAATGGGCATTCTAACTTCTTCCTATGCTAAGGAAAAACCGCTGCCTGTACCGTCTTTTCACGAACACCTCATGGATATCACTTCCCTGGTGATCAACGCACATGTAACCGTAGTATTGGTAGCGGACAAT
Organism: Chitinophagaceae bacterium; assembly: GCA_036277695.1. Lineage (GTDB taxonomy): Bacteria > Bacteroidota > Bacteroidia > Chitinophagales > Chitinophagaceae > CADEDV01. The sequence continues at coordinate 2,093 of DASUMO010000348.1, read as the reverse complement.
CAACCCCTGCGTATGGGTGGTGAAGATGTTTTCCTGGAGAATGTGAACCTCAAACAAACCGGTCATAAACTGGTAGTGGAGACTTCCAAGAACAGGGACTTGAGAAATAAGGGTGTGATCTATATCCCAGCTGCCAGCCTGAAATATATTGAGATCAACAGCACGGCTGCGGTTCGTACGGCCAGTACATTAAAATCGCCGGTGCTCTCGATCAAGGTCAATGGCGAGTGCAAAATCAATATCCGTACACTGGGCCATCTCAATATTATTGAAGGTCCTTACCATGAAGTTCGTTACCGCGAAAGACAAGTGACTCCGCCGGTTACCCTAATCACCAGCGATACCGAGTAATAATATTTTTTACAAAAAAACTCCATCATGAAAAGAATTCTTTTTCTGCTCTATGGCCTTGTCAGCTATTTGATCTTCTTCGGGACCTTTCTCTATGCCATCGGTTTTGTAGGCAACCTGGTTGTACCCAAAACGATTGACGGCGAACCTACCACGCCCCTAGCCAGCGCTGTGCTGATCAATGCCTCGCTCTTGTTGCTGTTTGCCCTGCAGCATAGCATCATGGCCCGGCCCGCCTTCAAGCGTTGGTGGACGAGAATTGTACCCACTGAACTGGAACGCAGCACCTATGTATTGCTGGCCAGCCTTTGCCTGATGCTGATGATGTGGCAGTGGCAACCTATCGGTGGCATTATCTGGTCGGTAGACAATTCAATCGTCAAGACCATCCTCATGGTCCTGTATGTAACCGGCTGGACCATTGTGCTGGTGAGTACTTTCCTGATCAACCATTTCGACCTCTTCGGGCTCCGGCAGGTTTGGTTATACTTCCAGGGTCGCCCCTATTCAGCATTGCCCTTCAGGCTGCCCTTGTTTTATAAGTTGGTAAGACACCCCTTATACCTGGGTTTCCTGATTGCGTTTTGGTCAACCCCGGTGATGACAGTGGCCCATTTATTATTTGCCCTGCTTACCACAGGATATATTCTCACCGCAATACAACTGGAAGAAAGGGACCTGCTCAGTCATTTCGGAGAGAAATACAGGAACTATAAGAAATGGGCCCCGATGCTGATCCCTTTTTCCAAACGCAGATCTGCAAAATGATGAAGGATGAAAGCCATTTTCGCCAGCCGGTTCTATAAAAAATACGGGAAGAAAGCATTGATCATTTATCTCTGCTGGTGCCTGGTCAAGGGTATCCTCTTCCTGCTTATCGGTTTTAAACTTTTCGGTTAGAAACATGGGCGGTTTTTTGGTCAAAGCAAACCTCAGTAGGGTTTGCTTTTTTATTATGTTTACATAAAATAGGACTTGTCATTAGAGGAGATATACCAGCAGTTCATTGCAGGAATGAAAACCACGGGCTGGCTGGAATACATTGCTGTTTTTGCGGGCATCGCCAGTGTGTGGTTAAGCCGGATCGAGAATATCTGGGTTTATCCGGTGGGATTAATCAATACGGTAATTTATATCTATTTAAGTTTTGCCTACCATTTGCCCGGCGAGGCCAGTGTGAATTTTTATTATACGGTAATGAGTGTATATGGCTGGTATATGTGGTTGAAAGAAGACCAGCAACATCATAAGATCCTGCACATTACTTATTCTGATAAACGAATGTGGCTATACCAGGTCCTGTTTTTCCTGTTTTTTTATGCGGCTATTTATTTTTCGCTGATCTATCTTAAAAAGGAATTTTTTGAAGGGGCTATTCCCGGCGCCGATGCTTTTGCCTCCGCTACGGCCTTTACCGCCATGTGGCTGATGACCCGTAAGAAAGTGGAAAGCTGGTATTGGTGGATCGCTACAAATATTGCTTCCATCCCTTTGTACTTTGTAAAAGGTCTTGTATTCACCAGCGTTTATTACCTGGTTTTACTGATTCTTGCTTTCGGAGGGTTAGCGGAATGGAAAAAAAGGGCGGGGGCATCTCTCCGTCCCATTTAAAAGGGTTTTGTATAATTTTCCAGGTTGCAATCCGACCTTCATCAACTCCACGCAACAATAAGCTTCTCAAGCCCGGTCAATGCTTAAAACAGGTACTCTTTACTTTTTTTCTTTGATGAAAAAAAGTAACA
>DASUMO010000347.1:0-3756 GCA_036277695.1 Chitinophagaceae bacterium | reverse complement strand
CCGAACCACTCCGGGCGATATATTGCGTCACCAGGTCTTTTAGCTTAACAGGCTGGTTACTGCTGCAATTAATAATGCCCTGGATATGATTTTGCATCGCTATGCTCACGATATTGGCCGCCATTTCTTCAACCGGCATGTAATCCCTTAGCTGTTCCCCACCACTCATATTAAACGCAGCTTCCTTGTTCTGCAAAGCCTTTTCCAATTGGGGAAATAATGAACCGGGGTGCTGACCTTTGCCATACATATAAAAAAGTCGAACCCATTTTAAATGGAAGGGATGCAATTTCTGCAATTGTTCAAGAAAAAGCCTTAGACTATTTTTAGCAATGGCATAAGCGTTTTCGGGATTGGGTATCATTTCCTCGCTTAAACAACCCTCCCGCATCCCGTATTCAAAGCAAGTGCCGGTTATGGTCATATCTTCTAAGCCGTCATTCCGCAGTTTTTTTATGAAATTATACTGTCGTGGCAGATTGTCTTCGAAATGGAACAAGTCCCGGTAATTCGGCAATCCTTTCCAGGCAAGGTGAATCAGCAGCTGGGGTTGAGTGAATTTTTCAAAAAGATTTTCGCCAGGTTTTTCTTTTCCAATCGTATGTTCGACAATTGATACCTGCCCGGACCATTCCTTCAACCTAAGTTTTTCCTTGCTGGTGGCCGTTGCGACTACCTGGTGTCCCTTATTCAGTAACTCTTTTACAACATAATTACCGATAAATCCTGATGCACCCGTGACCAATACTTTCATTATTTCCAGGAATTAAAATTCGGCAAGCTCCGGAACCGGTACCACGAATTTTCCACCCCATTGCCTTATATATTCGAGTTGAGCAGATATTTCATCTTTCAGGTTCCAGGGTAAAATGAGCACATAATCCGGTTTGCCGTTTTTGAGTGTTTCCTCATTTACCACCGGGATATGGCTGGCCGGCAAATACTTATTCTGTTTGAACGGATTGGCATCGACTACATAAGCGATCAGGTCATTTTTTACTCCACAATAATTGAGGAGTGTATTTCCTTTGGCAGCCGCACCATATGCAGCAACCTTTTTAGCTGCTTTTTTTTGTCTTATCAGGAAGGATAACAAATCCCATTTAACCATTTCAGCTTTTTGCTGGAAGGTGCTATAATAAGCCAGGTTATCAATCCCTTTTGCCTTTTCCTTTTGCATTAGGGCGTCTACCTGATCACTTATCGTTTTTGAACTATCCTCTTTATGTTTTGCATAGATACGCAAAGATCCTCCATGCGTGGGCAATTCCTCAACGTCAAATAATTCAAGTCCCTGTGAGGAAAAGATTTGATTTACTGTGTAAAATGACAAATATGAGAAATGCTCATGGTAAATCGTATCGAACTGGTTATTGTCTATCAATTGCACCAGGTGAGGGAACTCCATGGTAATGACGCCCTCCCTGGCCAGAATGATCTTCATGCCCCCCACAAAATCAACGATGTCGGGCACATGAGCCAGGACATTGTTGCCCAACAAAAGATCAGCTTTGATCCCGTCTTTAACTAATTGTTTGGCCAGTTCTACGCCAAAAAATTCGGTTATTGTTCTTATACCTTTCCGCATAGCTTCCTCTGCCGTATTTCGCGTAGGTTCAATTCCCAGGACCGGGATATTTTTTTCAACAAAATATTGCAGGAGATAACCATCATTGGAAGCGATTTCCACGACTTGCGATCCCACGTTATAACCGAACCTTTTTACCATCATGTCGGTATACTGTTTTGCATGCCGGAGCCAGGAGGTAGAAAAAGAGGAGAAATAGACATACTCGCTGTTGAAAATATCCGCTGATTTTTTATACTCATCTACCTGCACCAGGAAACAGCGGTGACAAGTAAACACTTTCAATGGAAAGAAAGTCTCTGGTTCATTGAGTTGCTCCTTGCTTAAGAAAGAATTAGAAGCGGGAGAATTGACAAGATCAATAAAACAATGTTGTAGCTCTTCTTTGCAAAACCGGCATTTCATTCAACTAGTAATTTAAATTCCATAAAAAGAATCACCCAGCAGGGGATGAGCCTGATCCCGGGCCGAAATATCGGCAACAGTCAAAGGCCACTCGATGTTTATTCGAGAATCATTGTAGCGTACGCCACCTTCAGCACCCGGTGTGTAGTATGAACTGTGATGATAGATTAACTCGCAGTTATCTGCTAGTGTTTGAAATCCATGGGCAAAACCGGTTGGGATATAGAGCATCCTTTTGTTTGCTGCCGAAAGCTCTGTTCCAAACCACTGGAATAATGTCGGTGATCCCTGGCGAAGGTCGATAATGACATCAAACACTTTTCCGGCTATGCAACGCACCATTTTGATTTCCTGGTGAGGCGGGAATTGAAAATGCATTCCCCGGATCGTACCCATCCTGGAAGTAAATGAATGATTTAATTGCAGCCATTCACTACCATGTCCGATCTGCTCAAATTCCTGTTTGCAATAAGTCCTGGCAAACCATCCCCTATCGTCAATAATGGGTGACAGTTCAATTATATAACTACCCGCGAGAGGGGCTTGGGTAAATTTCATTTAAAGACCTGTGTATTGATCCAACTGTTCAAGCGTATATGAAAGGGCATTCCCCCGGGGCACTGCCTTGTACCATTGTATGGTTTTTTCGATCGCTTCTGAAGAATTCAGTTTCGGCTTCCATCCCAGCCGTAAAACGGTTTGTTCAATATCCAGGTTTAACAAACCTGCTTCATGGGGCTGACCAACTTGCGAAGGAGTGTTATAATCTCCGCTTCCAAAGATCCTGAGGGCCTGGTCAACTACCTGTCTGACCGTCAATACATCGTCAACGTAGGGGCCAAAATTCCAGGCTCCCGCATATTGCTGCGGATCCTTCTCCAGCATTGCACCTAATAATAAATATCCCCCCAATGGTTCAAGAACAAATTGCCAGGGGCGAACAGCGTTGGGATTTCTCACCTGTATTGTTTGATTATTCTCCAGACCTCTTATAATATCAGGAATAATCCTGTCCTCTGACCGGTCGCCACCACCAATAACATTACCAGCCCTTGCGCTTGCAATGGATTTTTGATGATTACTGAATGCTGCGGGATCAAAGAAACTGTTTCTGTAACTGCTCACCAGGATTTCTGCAGCAGCTTTACTGGCACTATAGGGGTCATGCCCACCCAGTTTATCATCCACCTTATAAGCCTGCCCGGTTTCATTATTCTCGTATACTTTATCAGTAGTAACAATTATGGCTATGCATTTCGAATTAAGGCTACGAATGGCCTCCAATACGTTCAGCGTACCGGTAACATTCACATCAAAGGTATATACCGGCATAGCATAGGATCTTCGGACAAGCGGTTGTGCCGCGAAATGAAAGATAAAATCGGGTGAAAAATCAAGGATCGTAGTAATAAGTAACTCCCGGTCGCGGATATCTGCTATCACGGAATCGCAAAGCCTGTCGCCCTCAATTAAACAATAAAGATCGTTTTCATGCTGCGGTGCCAGCGCAAAACCTTTCACCATACAGCCCAGTTTGTGCAACCAGGCCAGCATCCACGATCCTTTAAATCCGGTATGACCGGTAAGAAGTACTTTTTTCCCCTTATATGTTTGCTGCAGTAATGAAATGTAATTCATGTCACCAGATTTTCCAGGGTGCATTCCCGCTTTGCCAGAGTTCTTCCAATTCAATTTTATCCCGTAATGCATCCATGCATTTCCAGAATTCATAATGGCGATAGGCAGCCAACTGGCCGTCTTCC
>DASUMO010000346.1:0-10557 GCA_036277695.1 Chitinophagaceae bacterium | reverse complement strand
CCGTTATTTCTTCCAGGGATCGGACCTTTCCAGGGTTTGTATTCACTAAAACGGTGAGCCATTACAGCTTCTCCCGTAGTGGCAGTCAGCATCTGTGTACGCAATCCGATCAATCCTCTTGAAGGAATATCAAATTCAAGATGCTGCATCTCTCCTTTTGTTTCCATGACCAGCATTTCACCTTTGCGGCGGGATACCAGGTCAATGACCTTGGAGGCAAATTCCTGGGGCACATCCACCACCAGTGTTTCATAGGGTTCACATTTCTTACCATTGATCTCCCTAACGATTACCTGGGGTTGTCCCACTGTCAGTTCATATCCTTCTCGCCGCATAGTTTCAATCAAAATACCCAGGTGAAGGATACCCCTGCCATGTACCATAAAACTGTCTCCCTCTTCTGTATCCATCACACGCAGGGCCAGGTTTTTTTCCGTTTCTTTCATCAACCGGTCGCGCAGATGCCTTGAAGTCACAAACTTTCCATCCTTACCATAAAAAGGTGAGTTATTAATGGAGAACAACATGTTCATGGTGGGCTCATCCACACTGATTACCGGCAAAGCTTCCGGGTTCTCCGCATCGGCGATCGTATCCCCAATATTGAAATCTTCCACTCCAACCACCGCACAAAGATCCCCGGCAATTACTTCTTTTACTTTCTTTTTGCCCATTCCTTCAAACACGTATAATTCTTTCACCCTTGATTTTTTAACGCTTCCATCGGCCTGCATCAGGGCTATTGGCTGGTTTTCTTTAATAGAACCCCGGCTCACTTTTCCTACTGCAATTCGGCCCAGGAAAGAAGAATAATCCAGGGAAGTAATCTGCATCTGCAAAAAACCTTCATTCACTTTTGGGGGCGGAACGTATTGTAAAATACCATCCAGCAAAGGAGTGATATTATCAATTTGTTGCAGGGAATTATTGAACCATCCATTCTTGCCCGAACCATAAAAAGTCGGAAAATTCAGCTGATCCTCTGAAGCATCCAGGTTGAAAAAAAGTTCGAAAATGGCATCGTGAACTTCATCGGGACGGCAATTAGGTTTATCCACTTTATTGATAACAACAAGGGGTTTCAGGTTAAGCTGTAATGCTTTTTGTAATACAAACCTGGTTTGCGGCATGGGTCCTTCAAAGGCATCCACCAACAGGAGCACTCCATCGGCCATTTTCAATACCCTTTCCACCTCCCCGCCAAAATCGGCGTGGCCAGGTGTATCAATAACATTGATCTTGACATCTTTATAGAGTACCGCTGCATTCTTGCTGAAAATGGTAATCCCTCTTTCCCTTTCCAGGTCATTGCTGTCCATGATCAAGTCGCCTGTTTCCTGGTTTTCCCGGAAAACTTTGGTAGCATGAAGAATTTTATCGACCAGGGTTGTTTTTCCATGGTCAACGTGGGCAATAATGGCGATGTTCCTGATTTGCATGATAAATTCAAAAATTAACCGAAGCGTTGATCTCCCTGTTTTTATGATAAAAGTTTCACTGTGAATGCCTTTTACTCGTCAACCCATCAACTGGTCAACCTATCAACTTTTCCGGGCGGCGAAGGTACATCATTAAAGCCGGGGTAGCAAACGAAACAGCAATTTAATAGGGCTTAAATCCCTATTAACGTGAGAATTAATTTAGTTTTATGAAAACCTATAGTATGAAATTCCTCAAGTGGTTCGGCATCATACTCTTACTCCTGATCATAGTCTATTTCCTGGGTCCCAAACCATCCACCCCGAATTATCATGCTGAACTACCCGCAGTACCTGCAAACGCCAGTTCACTGGAAGATTATGTTAAGAATAATGAACATCGTCATAAACTAAAGGCCGATAACGAAGCCCGGATCATTTGGTTAAATGATTCCATTAAAACAAAGACCCCTTTTTCCGTGGTATACCTGCATGGTTTTTCAGCCAGCCAGGAAGAAGGTGACCCGGTTCATACGTCATTTGCCCGGGAATTTGCCTGCAATCTCTACCTGTCCAGGCTCCAGGGTCATGGGATCGATACCACCGAACCTTTACTAACGGTTACGGCTGGTGGACTTTGGGAATCCGCCAAACAGGCCTATGCCATTGGCCGGCAGTTGGGAGATAAAGTGATCCTTTTGGCAACTTCCACGGGGGGTACACTGGCATTAAAATTAGCCGCTACCTACCCCGAGATAGCCGGGCTTATTTTGTTGTCTCCCAATATCGCCATCAATGACCCATTAGCCTGGGTGGCCAATAATCCCTGGGGACTGCAGATTGCTCAGCTTGTAAAAGGAAAATATAATACCTCTGATGACAGCTCTGCGATTTGCAGGCAATACTGGGATTCAAAGTATCGTATGGAAGCAGTGGTACAAATGCAGGAATTGCTGGAAAGCACGATGAAGGCTTCCACCTTTGAAAAGATAAAACAACCCCTGCTTCTCTTATATTATTTTGAAGATGAGGATCACCAGGATTCTGTTGTAAAAGTATCGGCAATGAAAAGAATGTACCGGCAACTGGGTACTCCAGATAGCCTTAAAAGAATGGTGGCTATTCCCGGTGCCAGGGCCCATGTTATCGGCTGCTATATCAAATCAAAGGATCTGGAGTCTGTAAAAAAAGAGTGTGTGAGATTTGGAAAAGAAATATTGAAGCTGAACTAGCCCTTTATCCAGCTATGAATTTTCTGCGTCCCCTTGCTTCTCAGTGTACTCTGCGACGCCAAGCTCTTCGAAAACCAGGATATATCTTAAAATCTACGAGACTCACTAATTGTTGAAATGTTTAGCACCACGGAGGGCACTAAGAACCGCAAAGAGCACAGAGAAAATACTTTACACTTCCACTGGATGTGTAAGCTTGTAAAAGTCGGGCTTATTCAAAAACTAAACTTATATCAATTTAATCTCCACCTGTGAACTGCATTGTATTGTAGGTTAACTTTAGACTACCGTAAAACTCCAACCATGTCTGCAAAATGGTCACGCCGCGATGCACTTAAAGCTTTAGGGCTCTCTGCTGCTTCTTTACCACTTTCGTCCTGGGCCAGGAATGAAAATGCCGAAAAAATAATTCTTCCCGATCCTGCGCTTTACCGTCCACTGGCCCGTCCGGTCACAGCTATTACACTGGGAGCAGGCAACCGCGGTAATGTTTATGGTAACTATGCGGTGCAATACCCGGATCAACTCGATATCATTGGGGTAGCCGAGCCCATCCCCATCCGGAATGAACGCTACACTAAAAAACACGCTATCCCCGAAGCTAACCGCTTCAAAACCTGGGAAGACGTTTTCAAAAAACCAAAATTTGCCGATGCTGTTATCATCAGTACTCCCGATGACCTGCACTATGGTCCCTGTATGGAAGCCCTGAAACTGGGTTATGATGTTTTACTGGAAAAACCGATTTCTCCCAGTGAAAAAGAATGCCGCGATATCCTGGCCCTGGCAAAAAAAACCGGCCGTATCGTTGCGGTATGTCATGTGTTGCGCTATGCACCTTATTTCATCAAATTGAAAGAACTGATGCAAAGTGGTTCGATTGGAAAAGTGATCAGCCTGCAACACCTCGAACCGATCGGCTATGACCATATGGCGCATTCCTTTGTGCGGGGCAACTGGCATAACAGTAAAAAAACAACCCCTATCATATTGGCCAAATCCTGTCATGATTTAGATATCATCAAATGGATGCTGGAGAAAACTTCCCAGCGTATAGATGCCATGGGCGGACTGGATTGGTTCAAACAGGAAAATGCGCCTGCAGGAAGTACCGCCCGTTGCACAGATGGCTGTGCCGTGGAAAAAACCTGTCCCTATTCAGCAATCGAACATTATCTCCAGAAAAAAAAGCGCCTGCATGTATTTGACATGCCGGATGATAAAACGAAATGGGATGCCCATATCATGGAAAAATTAAAAACGACCAACTATGGCCGTTGCGTTTACCGCATGGATAATGACCAGCCCGACCACTATATTACCAATATCCTTTTCGAGGATAATACTACAGCCAGTTTTTCCATGGAAGCATTTACTTCCTACGAGGGAAGAAGAACAAGGGTGATGGGCAGTACCGGCGATATTGTTGGAGATATGACTTCATTCGTTATGACCGACTTCCGCAGCGGTAAACAAACCGAATGGAAGAGCAGCACGGATATGCATGGCGGTGGCGACTGGAGACTGGTAGCGGATTGGATCCAGGCAGTGGCGCAGCAAAATGCTTCATTGCTCACCTCTACGATTGATGCATCAATTGAAAGTCATATCATGGCTTTTGCTGCTGAAAGGAGCAGGAAAGAAGGCAAGCAGGTTGCCATTACGATGTAAGGGGATTTAAAAAATCCTTCGTATTAAATAAATAAGAGCAGTGGCCAGCAGGCTGAAAATGATCATGGTTGTGATAGGAAAATAAAATCGGAAATTTTCTTTTTCAATCCTGATATCCCCGGGCAACCGGCCTATCCAGTGCAGTTTATCATGAAAGAAATAGATGAGTACTCCCGCCCCTGCCAACAGGATACCGGCTATGATGACATATTTTCCTGTTTCACTGTTCATCTTGCGAAATTACAAAGCCCGGCCTAGAAAGGATAGCCTATACCCAGGTTGTAAATAATATTTTGTTTTCTCCAGGATGCATCGCGGAAGCGCACATCATTCAATATCCATTCGCTACCCGGTGGATAAGGCCTGCGGAAGGGGAAAGCAACATCCAAACGGATCACGAGGAATGAAATGTCAAAACGCAGGCCCAGGCCACCGCCAATAGCCAGTTGCCGCAGGAACTGGCCACTGAACTTAGCGCCCGGTTTCAATGAATCTTCACGGAATAACCAAACATTACCGGCATCAATAAATACGGCTCCGTGTAAAATGCCTACCAACTTTGCTCGGAGTTCGGTATTCAATTCAAGTTTGATATCCCCTGATTGATCCGGGAGGAAGGAAGTATTGCTGGTATCTACCCAGGTACCGGGACCAACTGAACGGCTGCGAAATGCGCGCAGGCTGCTGGTACCACCCACGAAAAATTGTTTGATATAGGGCAATTGCAGGGAATTACCATAAGGGATACCGAATCCTGTTATCAGCCTGTTCGCCCATATCATGGTTGGCGAGAGCTTGAAATAATAGCGGGCATCGCTTTCCAGCCGGAAATATTGAGCAAATGGAGCATTGAAAAGATTTTTTTGTTTATTACCAGCCGCATTGGCACCTGTCAATAAGCCTGCAATATTTCCAGAAAAGTCAATATTCCCATTAAAATACATTCCCTGGCTCATCACCGGTTTTCCCTGGAGCTGGTTATAATTATAATTATAAGTGGTCCCCAGGATAAATTGCCTTTCTACGGCTTTTAGAAGAGTTGGGTTACGGGCAGCACTATCCTTGTATAAGGGCGTTATCAATAAAGGCTGCACATAATTAACACTAACCAGGTTCAGCAAATGTTCTTTTTGAAAACTTTCTTTCCAGTTGTACCCGATCTCGGTCCGGAAAGATTGCATGGTATACAGCTTTTGCTTGTTCAGCAGGTCATAAGCTACCAGGAAATTGGTGCGGGGCACAAACCCACCTTTGCTGCTGATATGAAAAGGCGAGAGAAAGCGTGGCAGGTTAAAATTAACTTCCAGTCCCACCCGGTAAGTATTAAAACCGCGGAGCTGGCCACCCACCTGCACTTCAAATCCACCTGTGGCATCAATAGACAAGAGTTCGCCGCCCCTCAATGTATTCCGGTTGCGCCAGCCCAGCGTGATCGAAGAACCTGTGAGATTATTGGATTTGGTACTGGCATTGATCTCACCCCTCAGCGATTTCTTGGCAAAAGGCGTTAAATAATAAAACACATCCAGTTTGGTGCTGTCATTTCTGGTTACCGGCTCAAAACGGTTTTTAACAAACTTGAAGTGATTAAGGTTGACCAGCCGGCTGATCGTCTCGTTATGATCGGTACGGTTATAAATATCTCCGGGGTCAAATTGCATCGCTTCTTCAAATAAGCGGGGCTTATAAATTTTGCGCTGGTCTACCACATAATATCCTTTGTAATAATCGGCCTGTTCCTTAGCGGTATCTGCGCGGTTTCCCCGCAAAACATAGTTGGGATAAATAAACACGTCATTGATACGATAGATATTGCGGGATTGCTGGGGCGTACCGGGTTTCACTTTTATTAAAAGATTCACCGTATTATTACCCGCTGTTGAATCAACCTGTACGATTATGTCGTCAGGGCTGAAATAATAAAAACCTCTTTCTTTCAGGTAGGCATCAATCCGCAGCCGCTCTCCTATAACCAACGAGAGATCAAATGGCTGCCCGGTTTTTAAAAGCGTTTTCCCCGCTGATTCAAGAATAGTTTGCTGGAGTGCAGAACTATCATCAGCAAACCTCACTGTATTGATCTTATATTGGGGTCCTGTTTTTGCCGTATAAATGGCCCTGGCTTTTTTTCTCCGTACACTTGTATCTCCCTCTACCCGGGCATGGAAGTAGCCACGGTTCTCCAGGGAATTCTGTAAAAGCTTTTCATTGTAATCCAGGTCCAGCGAACTCAGTAATACCGGCGGCTCACCCATTTTTTTTCGGAACAAACGGCTATTGTTGAATAATAATTTAAATGGTATACCCAGGAGTCTTTTATTGGGCCGGGGTCTTGTCATTTCTTCCAGGTCCCTGCGGAGCTCCTTTTTTTGGCGTGCCGGTAAATCAGTCGATTCGAGTTTCACCCGGGCACCCAGATAAAGCGCGTCTCCCTCCGGGACTTTTCTGGTGGTACTGCAGGAAACCAGGAATGCCAGAACCAGCAGGATTATTATATGTTGCCTAGCTCTGCCCATGCTAATTCATTCGTGGACCTGAACCGGTGGAATCAGTCCTTATCTTTTGTTGTTCATTCAATTCACGTTGCTGCTGGCGGCGCTTCCTTCTTTCCTCCCTTTCTTTTCTTGATACAAATAGTTGCCGGAACCGGTTATAATCTACCGTTATAATAAAACCGACCCCGGTTTCAATAATATATCCATCAATGATACCCTCGTATTCATTTTTACGGTAAGCTCTCAGCATATAGCGGTTATCCCTGCTGATCCTGTAATCCAGCGCCACATTTCCGGCTATATTACTGGCCTGGTTGGTTTGATTGGGCCCTTCCAGTTCAAAATTGCTGCCAATGGTTACGTTAAGACGGTCATTCAATAAACGTTTTGATAACTGCACATTCAGGTCGGTCCTGTCCCTCCGTTCACCGGTTGTATAATCTTCAGTAGAAAGAACATCGAAGTTGAGGTTGACACCGGCTATCAGTTCCCCCGCCAGGCGGTTGAGTTGTTCGGTCAACAGCTTACTTACACTTTGACGGGCTAGCGTGCCCGGCCGAGGTCCTGCGGAACTAACATTGAATGGATTCTCCGACATAAACCGGTTGAGCAGCAATAAAGAAAACACCTGTTTATTCATCTCCCCCGGGTCCTGCCGGATTTGATCCAGTCTCGTTCTCACATTCGTGATGATGTCACCACTCACGACATAGGCTTTTTCCGGCAGGATGATATCGAATTCGATCTGCGGCTTTAAGAGTTCACCCTGCATATCCAGGTGCACATCAAAGGGAAGCCTTTGAAGGTAGGTGTTGCGCTGGTAAGCAGTTACGTCTTCCAATTGACTTTTGACAAGATCGAGTGGAGCGGCATTGGCAACATAGATTGCTTTTACATCCACGGTCGCTTCCGTTGGCAAACCTTCCCATACTATGCGGCTTCCTTTTTCTATGTTAAAACGCCGTCGGAGAAAATTAAAAGATAACTCGTAAGCTCCCTGGTCTAATTCATAAGATCCCGATAGCTGAATTTTTCCACTGGGATCAATGCCTCCCGTCAACAGCGCTTCGCCTTTTACATTCAGGAAATCCCCATTGCCCTCATCAATGATCAGGTTAAACTCGGCGTCTTTGACTATTTCAATGTTCACTGCAATATCCAAACCCCTGAACCGGGATATATTCAGGGAATCATAGGCTGCCAGGAACAACGAATCATTCAGGGGAGCATCCAGGTCTACGAATTCAATAATGCCATCCCTTTCCACTATGCCCGGTTCGCGTTGCGGTAATACAAAGGTCATCCGCGTATTTTCATTTACCGTCAGGTTCCCATCAATGGTGGGCGAAGATTCAGTGCCCCGAACCCTGAGATTGGTAGTAAAATAAAATTTCCCGTAAAAAATATCGTTTTGTCGCTTTGTGCTGTTGAGCACCCGGAAATTATCAGCTGTGATATCAAGGTCAAAATTGAACCTGGAGTAATCGGTTGTTGCTGCAATTCCATTGATGATTAAAGAATTCTGAGCAGAGTCTTTTATCTCGAAACGGTTAAACCGTAAACCATCCCCGACAAACTGAATTCTTTCCTGGTCAATGGTGAAATAACTGTTCAGCATGCTGAAAGTAAACCCGGCCTTATTAAAATTAAGTTCGCCGTTCACCAGCGGCCGGGGCAATGAGCCTTTCAGCGTTAGCCGTCCATTCATATCGCCGGTTGCATCACTTAGTAAATTATTGGAAAACGCCTGCGCAGTTGTTAAGGGAAGTGATCGGATATCCATTACAAGATCAAGCCGGCTGCCTCCTTCATTCATAAAATAATTGCCCGTAACCTTCAAATCATTTCCCCGCCCCTTCAACGTGATGTCAGTGGCATAAACTCCCGCTACCCGGCTATTGATCAGTGCATGAACATGGCCAACGGTATCACCTTTAAAACTAAAATCGTTAATTGCCAGGTCCCCTTCAAAGGCAGGATCCCTTATTATATCGGTAAAAACAATATTGCCATTGATCAATCCATTGGCAAAAGTGGAATCGGTTTGTATAAAGCCTGTGATCGTAGCCAGCTGGAAATTGGTAAAGTTAGCTTGGAGGGCCCTGCTGTTTGCAGTCTTGCTATTAAGTGTTAACTGTTGCCCCTGGTTGCTCAAAACAAAATCCCTGGCATATACTCCCTTGCGTGTAATCCTAAGCTGGTTATTGGGAGAAACAGCCCAGGCATCATAATTCAATACCAGGCTATCCGGTTTTAGTGAAACCTGGTATTCACCCGGGCGGGGTTGATGGACGATTCCTTTAATAAAATATTTGTCGCGGGCATTGCGGTCTTTATTATTTAATGTAAAGTCAATACTGTTATTCGCCAGCGAAGCAGTCAGCGTGGTATTATCAAGCTTTATATTTTCCCCCGCTGAAAATTGTTGCAGGGTGGCATTCATGACAATAGCCTCTTGCGTAGTGCCTGCCTGCATTTTTAATCCCCGGATCTTGTTTGGACCCATATCGATGGTTGGCGCATCCAGCTGGGCCGTCCATCCATTATTGGTAAAATGGGATTGCAGGAATACAGAATCCATTTTCTCCAGGCCAGGAATAAAAACTTTTAATGCGGGGTTATCAATCGCATAAGCATTTAGAGTAAAATCATAGGGTCGCTGAACTTTTTGTACAGGACCGGGAGAAAAAGCAAAATAAGGCTGGACTGCCTGTTGAAAAACTGTTCCCAATTGGCTCAACCGGTACTGACCTTCCAATTCTGCATTCATCACATCGCTGTATAGCCGAATGTATTGACCTGTATCGCTGCGACCGGCGAGTAGCTGAACTGTGTCCAGAGGAAGACGTTGCGTGTTCTGCACCAATAAGACTTGTGTAAGAAACAGCTCACCTTCTGGCTGATCAGGGTTAGTGGATGAAAAGTTGGCATCCAGTTTACCCCGGAATATGATAGGCTGGGAAGTAAATTGAAGTGGTTGGAATTTGAGACTGTCAATCATACCCTCGAGGATTAAGGACGGATATGCTGCGGCGAGGTTGGACCGGCCTTCGATCGCAAAATGAATATTGGGATCCCTGATACCTGCATCAAATACCAACTGTTGCCTGTCCAGGCTTCCCTTGACTTTCAAATTCCTGTATACATACTGATTGTATGCAAAAGAATGTATGCTGGCATTGAATACCGCAGAAGCTGTTTTAGTAAGGCCTTTACCTTTTACAGTGATGGTGGAATTAAGCGGACCTTTTAATTCAGGGTTCTGTATTATGGTGCCGAGTTGCAGGCCACGGGTTTGGATAATAGCATCATAAACCGCATTGACAGGATCGCCGATATTTCCAAAACTCCCATGTACACCCGCAAAACCCAAATTGGTGGCTATGGAAAGATCAGTGTTCAGATGATTGGAATGGCCCTGCAGCCTGCCACTTGCACTAAAGCGATCCGGAAAATTGATATTGCCGGGTAATTGATGCAGCGGAATGAATAAGGCTATATCCCTCCGGGAGCTGGAAATATTATTAATAGACAGGTTGGCGCTGAGATGCTTTAGATCGGGCAGGCCTCCCAATTGACCGGCGATATCAATCCGCGTGTTGTTCAGTCCCTGGATTTGCAGCTCATCAATCCGGAGATCGGCTAACCGGCCGCTAATGCGGCTATTGATATACCAGGTTGCGCCGGGATAGGCAAATGCGGGTTGATTTTGTAGAGAGGGAACAAAGGTCAGCAGATCTT
>DASUMO010000345.1:0-2796 GCA_036277695.1 Chitinophagaceae bacterium | reverse complement strand
TCTCGGACCAGGTATAATATTTTTTTCAATCGCGGTTTTTAAGCCGACATCATCATACATGGCGCCTTCGGTTCCCAGGTCTCTTACCGTGGTGAATCCTGCCAGCAAGGTTGCTTTCGCGTGATTCACAGCCCGCGCTGTACGTTCGGCCCTGGATTCTTTCAGTACCTGGTCATCCCAGGGCGTTTCATTATAAGGATGAAGAAATAAATGCGAGTGGCCTTCAATCAGCCCGGGGAGAAGTGTCATGCCTTTCAACTCAACAATTTTTGTGTCGGCAGGTAATTTGAAAGTCATAGGACCGGCCTGTTCAATCCGGTCGCCTTTTACCAGCACCACCCAGCCGGTTTGCATTTTTTCACCATCAAAAACCCTTTCCGGTTTCAATAAAATATAAGGTGCAGTAGTTTGTCCATAAATGATCCCGGAAAACAAGAAGGCGATGCTAAGAAGAAGATAAGCTTTTTTCATCTGGGTGTTTAGTTTTTATACAAAACATCTGAATAGTCCTTTTTTTTCTTGAACACGGCATGTGCAAAAGGACAGAGGGGAGTGATTTTCATATGGTGCTTACGGGCATATTCAACTGCGGTTTCAACGAGTTGAAAACCCACATTCTGACCTTTCAATTCCTCGCTTACTTCCGTATGTTCAATAATCATTTTATCCGGTGCAGGCAGGGTATAAACCATTTCAGCCAGTATGTTCCCTTCGGCCTCCACGAAAAAAATGCCTTTATTTCCTACTTTTTTATTTTTTATCAGCATACTGCATATTCTTGCCCTGTTGCCTGAAATACATTTCAGTAAAGCTGGGATTGATTTTATTATAAAAGCTGATCAACAGGAGCGTCTTTTGCCGGATGCGGGCATACTGATCCACCAGCTTCCAAAAAAAATCCGAAGGTGCGAAAAGATTCTGGGCAAATGTATTGACATCGTTTTCCATACTGGACCGGGAATATTCTGTCAGCATTCCTTTTTTGCATAATAATGTATCGAGTTCCTGCGAAGAGGCATGATTGCGAATGGCACCCACTCCGTCTTCGGGGTCATTATAATTCAGGCTGCTATCAGTGGCCGCTTTCCAGGAAAGGGTATCGAGCAGGTTGGGATAATTCCGCAGCAGTATGCTCGAAAATTCATGATGAAAGGTTTGTTCCAGGTAATTGTCTGAATAACCCATATTCTCACCGTCATTGGTAAGGTAAACAGCATTATTGGAATTGGTCCCGCCATATTCCACATTATAGAACTCCATTTTCCGTAGCCAGTACACTGAACGAATGTTCAGGCGTAACATTTCAGCCGGGTATTTTTGAAGTGCTGTCATGCTGATCCGGATGCTGCGCTTCATTTCTGATTCAGCTATCGGTTCTCCCACTGCATTGATGGGATATCTTTGCCAGTCGGGAGGAAATATGGAAGGAGCATAACCGAACTGGATACGGGTATATCGGAAAAGGGTATCGCTGTCGCCTGCTATCACCCGCAGGGGTAGTACAATAAGGTTTACGAAAAGCAGGTGGCGGGCTTTCATAACCTAAATCTAAAAAGAATTTGGGGATGTTGAATTAGCCTTTATATTTGTGGGGATATGACAATGATCATTAACCATATTCAGTGGTGGTGGCTTACAACTCCCCGGGGTCAGTAATGTCATTGCTATGTTTATGTAAACATACCAGAGCCCCGAAATAAATTCGGGGCTTTTTTATTATCAATGTCAGGGGAAACAGAAATTTCCGGACTTCATGAAGAAGATAACCATACATACAGTTTCTAAACGCCTCTTAGCGGATGTCTATACTCCCGTGGGTATATACCTGCGGCTGCGGGACCGGTTCCGGGATACTATTTTACTGGAAAGTACCGACAATCACGCGGCCGATAACAGCTGGTCCTTTATCTGTATCAATGCGATCGGGGGAATCGAAATCAGATCGGCCCGGGAGGCGGAATTTAAACTACCGGGTCAAAAACCCGAAAAAATAGATATAAGTAAGCCAGGCAGGGTACCGGAACTATTGTGGGAATTCATGCAGCATTTCGTGGTTACTAAACCCGAAATGAAAGAAGGCCTGTTCGCACAGGGACTTTTTGGTTATAGTTGTTATGATGCCGTGCAGTTTTTCGATACGATACAACTGAAAAATCCCGCTGGTCCGATCCCCCTGCTCCGCTACCGGCTTTACCAATATGTGATCGCTTTCAATCATTTCAAGGACGAATTATTTATTTGCGAAAACCAGGTCGCCGGGCTGGAATCGGAACTGGGCCTGGTTGAATCATTGATCAGGAGTAAGGATGTGCCGGTATATCCTTTTGCTGTTAAAGGGGAGGAGGCATCCAACATGAGCGGCGGGGATTATAAGGAAATAGTAAAAAAAGGGATCAGCAGCTGCCACCGGGGCGATGTTTTCCAGATCGTGCTCAGCCGCCGGTTCCAACAATCCTTTACCGGCGATGAGTTCAATGTATACCGATCGCTTCGCAGTGTGAACCCCTCACCTTATTTATTCTTTTTTGATTATGGTGATTATAAATTGATGGGTTCTTCACCCGAAGCCCAGCTGATTATCCGGAATGACAGGGCAGTGGTTCATCCCATAGCAGGCACCTTTAAGCGTAGTGGTGATGAGGAAACCGATAAGCGGGAAACGGAAAGGCTGCTTCAGGATGCCAAAGAAAACGCGGAACATGTGATGCTGGTTGACCTGGCCCGCAATGACCTGAGCCGCGAATGCGAAGAGGTGGAGGTTACGCATTATAAACAGGTTCATTATTATTCGCATGT
>DASUMO010000344.1:0-2098 GCA_036277695.1 Chitinophagaceae bacterium | reverse complement strand
GCCACCCGCTATGCCCTCACCAATGGGCCCGATGGTCAGCCTATCAATACCAACTGGGCGGATGTAATTTATCGCACTGGTTTTTCACACAACCATAATTTAAGCGTGAGTGGAGCCAATGAGGCAACTTCCTATTTCTTTTCGGTAGGCTATACAGAGCAAGAAGGGATTATCAGGAAAAATGATTTTGACAGGAAAACAGTCCGTTTCAATGCGGATCATAAAGCCAATAACTGGCTCTCGCTTGGGGTAAATGCATCCTATGCCAATGATCTGAATAAAGCTGCGTTAAACTCCGGTTCTTTACCGGGCGCTGCCTTTGCATCTGCGGGTGTTGGCCGACTGGCACTTTCCCTACCCCCTAACGTATCTCCTTACAATAATGACGGGACTTATAATATCGCCGGAAACGCGATTGGAAGGATGAATAATACTGAAGCATTCACCTTTTGGAATCCCCAGCCATTACTGGATCAAAACTATTCCAACACGGAAAATAACCGGATGATCGGAAATGTATATGTCCAGATCAAACCGATTTCATGGCTTACATTCAAAAGCGCTTATGGAATCGATTACCTGAATTCTGATAACAAAAATTTCTATACAAAGGTCCAGGGTGATGGCTTTGGGAATGGCGGAACAGCCTTCAGCACATTAGGTAAAAACGAACGCTGGTCCTGGACCAATACGCTCCAGTTTGATAAAACCATATTTACCGATCATACTGTTTCAGCCCTCATTGGGAACGAACAACAGCGCAGCACTTTCGAAGGTTTCGGTCTGGCCCGTCAAACGCTGAGTGATGACTACTACACAGTGATCCAGGGTGGTTTCAACACGCCATTAACTGCTGGTTTAGGGTTGGGTGAAAACTATCTCTACTCTACTTTCGGCCGTGTGAACTATGATTTCAAGAAAAAATATTTCGTGGCTGGAAGTTTCCGCCGGGATGGTTATTCGGCTTTTGCTGAAGGTCTGAAATATGGTAATTTCTATAGTTTCTCCGGGGGTTGGGATATTTCCCGTGAGAATTTCTGGGGCGGCTTATCAAAAGTTGTCAATTCCCTTAAACTCCGGGGTAGTTATGGAAGAGTGGGTAATATTGCCGGTATTGGTGATTTTGCCTCTTTCTCTTTCTATAGCGGAACGCCATTGTATAACGGCGGACCAACACTTGTATTCAGCCAGGCGGGTAATCCCAATCTTACCTGGGAAACAAGTAATAAGGCTGATCTGGGTTTCTCTTTTGCACTTTGGAACAACCTGATCACCGGTGAGATGGCATATTATAAAAATAATATTGACGGCCTGATACTGGGGGTTCCCAATTCACCCTCCACAGGTTTGCCCAACCGGATTGACCAGAACGTGGGTTCCATGCAAAACCAGGGATTTGAGATAACCCTGAATGCCTCCCCGTTCAAGGGAAAAAATTTCAACTGGAATACATCGCTTAATTTTTCCAATAACAGGAATAAAGTGCTGAGTCTTGCTCCTGGCGTAAACTTTATCACGACAGCCACTTCACTGGAAACCCCGAGCATCACGTTGCCAGGTTACCCGGTCGGTATGATCTATGTTATCGAAACCAGAGGCGTAGACGCGGAAACCGGTCGCAGAATATTTGTAAGAGCTGATGGCAGGGAGTTACTGTATAACCATGCTGCTCCTACAGCCAGCCGCTGGACATTCCGCGACAATGGCCAGGTTGCGCCGGCCATTAACCCGGGTCTTGACCAAAAACCCTGGAAAAACAGTGCTCCGAAGTATTTCGGTGGTTGGGATAATACCTTCCGCTATGGCAATTTTGAATTGAATGCCCTGCTGACTTACCAACTGGGCTTTTATGTTTACAATGGAACAAGAGCGTCCGTACTGGATCAGCGCTTCTGGAACAGTACCACCGAGGTACTGAAACGCTGGCAGAAACCAGGTGATGTAACCAATATCCCCCGTCTAGTTTACGCGGATAATATTTCCAACGGTTCGGGACAACCGATTTCTGAAAATGCTCAGAAAGGCGATTTCCTAAAACTTCGTAGCATGACCCTGGGTTATAATTTGCCCAGCAGCATTATTACCAAGGCCGGTCTAT
>DASUMO010000343.1:0-3848 GCA_036277695.1 Chitinophagaceae bacterium | reverse complement strand
GTGTCCGCTCGGTAAAAGATTATCCTGACCGCTTACTGAAAAACCTGGTCAACCTGGCCAACCGCCAGAAAAGCGACCCTACCGTTGTATTGCTTACACCGGGCATTTATAATTCCGCCTATTTTGAGCATACTACCCTGGCGAGATTAATGGGGATAGAACTGGTGGAAGGAAGTGACCTGGTAGTGGATAATCACAAAGTGTATATGAAGACAACGACGGGACTCAAACAAGTGGATGTGATTTATCGGCGTGTGGACGATGAATTTATTGACCCGCTGGTTTTCCGGCCGGACAGTATGTTGGGTGTACCCGGCATATATGGTGCTTACCGTACCGGTCATGTGGCCATTGTGAATGCGATGGGAAATGGCGTTGCTGATGACAAGGCCGTGTATGCTTATGTGCCCGACATGATAAAGTATTACCTGAATGAAGACCCCATCCTGAAAAATGTGCCCACTTACCAGCTGGCTGTTAGGGAGAACAGGAAGCAGGTTTTTGAGAATATGGATAAAATGGTCATCAAACGCACCAATGAATCGGGTGGTTATGGCATGTTGATCGGTCCTTCTGCCAGTTCACAACAAATAGAAGAATTTAAAAAAGCAATTGAAGAGGATCCCCGGAGCTTTATCGCCCAGCCGGTAATCAGTCTTTCTTCAGCTCCCTGCTATATAAACGGTGAACTGCAACCGCGAAGAGTGGACCTCCGCCCTTATGCCTTATACGGACCCGAGGGGATTGATATTGTTCCTGGAGGTCTGACAAGAGTAGCCTTAACGGAAGGTTCATTGGTCGTGAACTCATCACAGGGTGGAGGGAGCAAGGATACCTGGGTGTTGGGGGAGTGAAAGGAGACTGAAAGTCCGAAAGACCGAAAGTCCGGAGTTCAGTGTCGTGAGTTCTGAGTTTTGAGTTCTGAGTTAGAGTTGGAAGATGGAAGTTTTAGTGGGATAAGGAATACTTCTTTCTGACTTTCTGACTTTCCGGCTTCCGGACTAAAAATAAAATACTAACTATCTACATCAGATGCTAAGCCGTGTTGCCGATTCTGTTTTCTGGATGGCCCGTTATATGGAAAGGACCAACGGGATGTTGCGGATACTCCGGACCAATTATATTTCCTCGCAGGATGAGGTGAAGGATTTTAGCTGGCAAACCCTGGTCAAAAATTACAGTGACGCCCCCGCGGAAGAAATTGAAGCGATTGGCAATTTTTCTCCCAGGGTGCTGGAACATTTATTATTTGACCGGGCCAATGGCGCCTCTGTGCTGAATAATATTACTAGGGCCCGCGAAAATGCCCGGGCTGTGCAAGATCATATCACCAAGGAAGTCTGGCAATGCCTGAATGATTACTATCACATGATCCGCAACCCTGCTTTGCAATCCCAGGTGGCACAGGGTGATCCTGTCTCCGCATTGGACCTGTTAATTCATCATGGCATGTTATACCATGGAACGGTTGATATCACCATGGCCCGGGGAGAAGGCTTTAATTACCTGAATATTGGCAAATTTCTGGAAAGAGCTATCCTTTCAGCCGATATGCTGATGATCAAACTGACGGAATTGAACTATAACCTCCAGCAACCTGTAGAAACGCCCGCTTTGCGGTATCTTTTATATTCATTATCGGGATATGAACTATACCTGAAAACGCATCGCGGTAATTTCCAGGTAGAATACGTATTGCAACAGATCCTGTACAATAATCATTTTCCCCATTCAATTTCCTATAGCCTCAACCAGCTGTTCCGCTATTTTGAAAGATTGCAGGCAGAAAGTCTGCCGGAAAGTTATAAACAACTTGAATTCCTGATCGGGAAGATCACCAACAATGTTCGTTATAGCAATATCCATCACTCCGACAGTGAAGGGTTGCGGACTTTTTTACAACAAACCCGGAAAGAACTGGTAGCCATTGCCGCGGGTTTTAATCAATATTATTTCGGTCATTCCTGAGTTACTTCATTTTTACAACATGCCTAAATACCGCATCAAACATATCACCCGTTATACCTATCCCTCTCCCGTCATTGACAGTGCTAACCAGGTCATGTTATTCCCCATCGATGATGGCCAGCAGGAAGTAAAGCGTCACGAACTGATCATCACCCACCAGCCTTCCGTAGAAGTTTTCACAGACTACTTTGGAAATAAGGTGGGAATGTTTTCCATAATCCGCTCTCATACCGAATTGAATATCCTCTCCACCATTGAAGTCATTACGCAAGAAGTCACTGTCCCCGCCGATAGCATTCCCGCAAAGGCGCAATGGGAAAACCTGGCAATTGTCCGGGAACAATTTCCCTATATGGATTTCTTATTGCAGGAACAATTTCAAGCTCATACAGAACTGGAAGGAGTCGTGAATTCACTGGTACATCAGGAAATCACTCCATTTACATCCGCGCAATTAATGTCTGCATTTGTGTACGAAAAATTTGAATACAAAAAAGGAATCACCGGGGTGGAAACCAAAGTGGATGAGATCTGGAAACTGAAGGCTGGTGTATGCCAGGATTTTGCCCATATACTCCTGGTCATGTTACGCCGCGTTGGAATTCCCGCCCGTTATGTCAGCGGTTATATTTGTCCTAAAAATCATGAACTCCGGGGCGAAGGCGCTACGCATGCCTGGGTTGAAGCTTATATCCCCTTTCATGGATGGATCGGGTTTGACCCTACCAATAACTGCATTGCCAGCGATCGGCATGTCCGCCTGGCAGTAGGAAGAAGTTTTATGGATTGTACACCCGTGAAAGGAACTTACAAGGGGAGTTCTGAACATAAACTGGAGGTTTCGGTTAGCATTGAAAACGGAACACCTAAAAAAGATGAAGATTTACCGGCACCTGTCTTTACTTATGAAGTGCATAACCCGGGTGTTGTTGATAATTCATACCGGCGCTTTATAGAAATGCAACAGCAGCAGTAGTCCTTTATATTGGGATTTCTAAAGGCTGGTTTGCCGGGGTTCGGAAGCATTGATCATTGTATCCGCCAGCGTATTGTAACAAACTATCCAGGCCTCCTTAACAGCAGGGGTCCAGTCTGCCCCCAATCCCTGCTCCAGGGTCCATAACAATGCCTTCCCCACCAGTTTATAATGAGCAGGACGTACGCCATAACTGACATGCCGGCGGGCCATGGCTGCAATATCTTCGTTTATTTCCTCCATCCGGTCCAGGCGACCAACCACAACGGAGAGCATATCGATTAATTTACGGTATTGCTCCTCCATATTACGGGGGAACATGCGTCGAAGGCCTGGGGTATCGGAAAATAGTTTACTGTAAAATGTATCTCCGACCAGGGTCGGATCAATGCCCCGGAATATTTTCCAGGTCCTTTTTACCAGTAAAATTTGCTCCTCCGTCATGATTTGCCGGATTTAGAATTAAAGGTCCGTTTTTGGCATCGCCTGGTCAAATTGATCTGGTCGAAGCGTAGCAAAATTCAATTGAACTGAAAAATCCGGCAAATCAGCCATCGGATCCGGCAGAGTGGAAACTATGCTGCCCGGCTGGAACGTTCACCCGCCTGTATCATAGCGTCTGAAAGCAGTTGATAGCAAATGCCCCAGCATTCTTTCAGCTGCTCGTTCCATTCAGACCCAAGGCCTTTTTCCAGAGTCCATAACAAAGCCCCACCCACTACTGCGTAATGTTCATTCTTTACGCCATATTGGACATGCCTTTCGGCAAGGCGACCCACTTCATCGAGTATGGTATCCAACTTGTCGAGCTTATGAATAACATAACCGATCATAGCTATCAGTTTCTTCGATTGTTCGGGTATCGGGCTTCGAAACATGGAAGCCAGTTCCGGCATGATCTCAA
>DASUMO010000342.1:0-11420 GCA_036277695.1 Chitinophagaceae bacterium | reverse complement strand
TGCAGTCCTGTTGTACAGAATTGTTGAACTTTTTTAAAGGATAAACTATAAAACGCTCCACCGGGTTGTTAAATAAAATTTTAATTGCCGGCATCCCCAACTATTTACTATTTCATATTGTAGTAAGGGAAATAATATTTTTATATGAAAAAGAATTTCTTCGTGTTCGTTTTTGCATCGTTGGCTTTCGTTATTGCTGGCAATGCCCAAAAAACTGTTGTGGATGTAGCCGTTGGTTCCAAAGATCATACTACGCTGGTTGCTGCTGTTATAGCTGCCGGTTTGGTAGAAACATTGCAGGGCGAAGGTAAGTTTACTGTTTTTGCCCCGGTGAATAGCGCCTTTGAAAAATTACCGGCCGGTACGGTCGAAACTTTATTAAAGCCGGAAAATAAAGCCGCTTTAAGTAAAATTCTGACTTATCATGTTATAGCAGGCAATTTAGATGCGGCAACCGTGGTGAAAGCAATCGAAGCCGGAAAAGGTAAAGCCACAGTAAAGACTGTAAGTGGCGGGGCATTGACTGCCTCTTTAAAGGATGGTAAGGTGATCCTGACTGATGAAAACGGGGGTGTCGCAACTGTTGTGGCAACCGATCTGAAATCGGGCAATGGAGTGGTGCATGTTATTGATTCGGTGGTATTGCCAAAATAAAAAATTGAGATTTTCAGTTTGAGAATGCTTCCCCGCGGGGAGGCATTTTTCATTATACACAAATAAGTGGTTTGCTGACCCGGGGAAAACACCAAATCGAACGGGAAATATACTATTTGTGTATAGAGTAATGCAATGAGGAGGACTGTTTGCCTGCAGGATCCTTGTGATTTCATTGGCAGTTTTTTATCTTTCGCCGTTAAATTCCACCTCATGAAAAAACCTGTGCCATCCCGGGTACTCTTTCTTTTTATCTTAACCCTTATTAGTTGTATAACACATGGCCAGGATACTGTACCGGATACCGTGAGGGCCGGGATATATATTACCAGCATACATGATATTGATTTCAAAGAAAAAGAGTATACCACCAACTTATGGTTATGGTTGAAATATAAAAACAAGGATTTTGATTTTTATAATAACCTGGAACTGCCCCAGGCAAAAACGGTAAGCAAATCCTTTGTGACTATCGATAGTTCAGGTGGCCGCATCTACATGCTGATGAAACTGCAATGTGTTATGAAGGATTCCTGGAAGATCAGCAATTTCCCGTTTGACAGGCAAAACCTGCGGCTTTACATCGAAAATTCGCAATATGATTCACGCTCCCTGGTTTTTGTTGCCGATACCATAGGTCATCATTTCGATCGGCGTTTTACACTGCGGGGATGGACCATTGACAGTTGCCTGATTACAACGGGTACAAAAATTTATGAAACCGGTTTCGGAGATGATGAATTAGTGAAGCCGCGTACGGAATATAGTTCCTTCAGGACCCGGCTGGTGATTAAAAGGGAAGCTACCGGCTTATTCTGGAAAATGTTCCTGGGCATGTATATCGCCTTCCTTATTGCCTATGTGTGTTTCTTTATACATGCCGACGGCATGGATTCGCGGTTTGGACTAAGTGTGGGCTCCATATTCGCAGTCATCGGTAATAAATATATCATCGATTCCGCCCTGCCCGAATCCAGTTCTTTTACACTGGTTGACACACTCCACGGGCTCACCCTGTTTTTTATTTTCGCGATCATTGCGGCAAATGCCTATTCTTTGAAACTCATAAAAAAAGACCAGCTTGCAAAAGCCTATAGGTTTGATATACTTGCAGCCCAGGCCATGTTGGTGCTCTATGTTCTTTTCAATGCATGGTTTATCTGGCAATCGAGTCAAGCTTAAAGAAATCAAATTTTCTGCAATCTTTCCGGCTACAGGAGAGGGGAGTTAAATTTTCCTGAACGTTTATTTTTCCTGGTGCAGCAGTGCGTATACAGCGAAACTGGCCAGCCAGTGTTCGCCGCCGTATTCGCCACTCACCACCTGGGGCAGAGCGGCTGCTAAATGATTTATGGAAGCCTTTAGCAAGATCTTCTTCCTGGGATCTTTGACAGGCAATTTATTTGCCAGGCCCTGCATGCACCAACTGCGGCTAAAACATAATCCATCCAGGTGTACAATTTGTAAATCATTCCTGTCTGATACAACCGGGGGACTGCTGAGGTGTTTCAATGCTGCCGAAGGCAGAAAAGAGTTGAACCATTTCAAAAACTGTGCAGGGGTTAATACTTTTCTGAGCAGGTCGGCTTCTTCGAGAGTAGGTGAAAGAAAATCGGCTGTATTGGGTTCCCATAATGCCGGGGCATTTTTGTCTTTACCAAATAGCCTGAGTGTAGCCTCTTCTATATCATTTTCAAAAACGGTATCTTTTATTGCGCGGGCATAATCGAGAGCAAATACCAGCCCGAATGCGGTATTGGGATGCACACCAGTTCGGTTGGCATAGGTTTGTTTGGGAAGGAAGGCTTTCCAAAGAGCTACTATTTTTTTAGTAAGAGGCTGCAAGGCATCAAATAGGGCCCGACCCTGGCTATCATTCCAGGTATACAGTTCTTCATCCAGTTTCAGTAACCAGGCCCAGCCATATGTACGTTCCCAGGTATTGGTCAGGGGCAACGAAAAATAGGCTGTTTCTTTTTCTATATTTTCCGGGTTGATGGACTGTTGCAATATCTTTCTTATGCTGTCTGCTTCGGGTAAGTCCGGGAATGTTTTTAAAAGTTTTACCAGCATCCAATGACCGTGTACGGAGGAATGCCAGTCAAAACAACCAAAGAAAGCCGGGTGCAGCTGGCTGGGTAACATGGTATGGTCGGACTCAGTATTTGAAACATGGCTGGTTTTATTGGGCCACTCCTGCCGGATACATTTCAGCGGCAGCGAAGCCAGATGTGAAGCGCCTTTTAGCGTAAGTTCAAACCCGCTGCTGTCTTTTCGGATACGGAATAATTCAGGCTTTTGGGCATTGAGCGTTTGCAGTGTGGCAATCAATAAAAAGATAACCGGGTATTGCTTCATAAATGGACAGAAATATTATTTCAAATCTCTTGAATAAAGATTGTAAACCCAAGAAAATTTAACATCATATTCTGCTTTAAAAGACTGCTGCCGAATGAGGGATAATCCTGCCCTTGCTCATCAGCCAAGAAAAAATCTTAGTTTTACTTTCATGGAAACAACCCTTATCTCTACGCCAGTTATTTCATTGCGGAAAAAGGAAATTACCGATCAATACATTGAAAAGCTGGATGAGCATATCCGATTACTCAAGGAGGGCAAAGCCGAAAGGGCCCTCGAAATACGTGACCTGGCGGCCATGTTGCATCTGCATCCCGTACACCTGAGTAACACCATTAAAGAAGTTACGGGTCAGTCCACCTGCGATTTATATGAGAGCAGGCTGCTTGCTATTTCCAAAGAATTACTGCTCACAACCCGTTTGCCTATTGCACAGATTGCCCGGCAATTGACTTATGACCCTTCCAATTTTACCAAATTCTTTAAGCAATACGCTGGTATGACCCCGAAAAAATTCAGGGAGCAGCACCGGGACGGCAAAAAATCTTAAGTGTTCACCATTTTTTCTTAAGCAGTCACCATTTCCCTGAGTGATTCAACGGCATCTTTGCCATCAAAATTTATTACATGATAGCAAAGCAACCAATCGCAGTGGTTACCGGTGGTAGCCGGGGCC
The DNA here is from genome assembly GCA_036277695.1 of Chitinophagaceae bacterium. Taxonomy (GTDB): domain Bacteria; phylum Bacteroidota; class Bacteroidia; order Chitinophagales; family Chitinophagaceae; genus CADEDV01. The sequence goes on along the minus strand of DASUMO010000342.1, from coordinate 7,732 downwards.
TGGGAAAAGATATGGCACTGAGCCTCGCGGGCAGCGGTATCGATGTCTTGATTACATACCGGGCAAAAGAAGCGGAAGCACAGCAAGTGGTAAAACAAATTGAATCCCTGGGCCGGAAGGCTGCGGCCCTTCCGTTAGATATGGGGAAGTTCAGTGAACTGGATCATTTTGTTCAGCAATTAAAGGATAGCCTGCAAACCATATGGGGGAGTTCGCATTTTGATTTCCTGATTAATAATGCAGGCATGGGAGCAACGGTTCCCTTTTTGCAAGTGACTGAAGAACTCTTCACCGAGTTTCTGAATGTTCATTTTAAAGGCGTGTATTTCCTTACTCAAAAATGCCTGCCTTTCATGAATCAGGGGGGACGTATCATTAATATTTCTACCGGCACTACCCGTTTCACCAACCCTGGTTATTCAGTTTATGCTTCAATGAAGGGTGCCATTGAAGTTTTTACAAAATACCTGGCAAAGGAGTTAGGACTTCAATCCATCACTGCCAATGTGGTGGCGCCCGGTCCTGTGGAAACCGATTTTAATAGTGCTGCTATCCGCAACCATCCTCAGCTAAAAACTGTATTGTCCTCCCTGTCACCTCTAGGCAGGGTAGGCTTTGCCGAAGATATTGGAGGAGTGGTAGCCTTTCTTTGTACACCCGCCGCCCGATGGATCAATGGCCAGAGAATTGAAGTGAGCGGAGGTATTCATGTGTAAGTCCTGCCAGGGTTATTGTTTTTTAGCCAACAGGATCATTCGGGGAGAGGTTATGGATTCGTATGCATCCAGGTTATAGTTCCCATATACTTGCTCTATGACCAGCCCTTGCTGTTCAAACATGGTTTCAAAATCGGGCAAGTTGAACTTACGGACCTGCTCGGTAAAAACAAATGGCTCTCTCCCCTGCATATGCTCAACAACTATTGCTTTGAAAAAATGTTTTTCATCAGTCCAGCGTTGAATCCTGTAGATGACTCCATCAATTTCCCTGGTCTCAAATGGAATTAATTTTTCTTCGGCTGTACGGGTATTGATATAATCCAGCACAAGTTGTCCGCCCGGCCTCAATGCCGCGGTAATATTGCGGAGCACGCATTGATCTTCTTCCGCTGTTTGGAAATAGCCAAAACTGGTAAAAAGGTTAAAGACAAAATCAAACCGGTTACAACCAAAAGACAATCGCATATCATGAACCTTGAAGCGCAGGCGATGCGACTCCCATTTTTTAGCTTCGGCGATGCTGGAAGCAGCCAGGTCTAAACCGGTGACATCATAATGACTGCCGGCAAGCCGCTTGCTGTGTCGCCCTTTTCCGCAACCAAGATCCAGTATCCTTGAGCCGGGGGCCGGATTTAACTCGGCTAATAAACGATCAATAAAACCGGCAGCTTCTTTTTCATCTCTTTTAGCATACAATTGATGGTAGAATGTGGTATCAAACCAATGACGGAACCAGTCCGTAGCAGTTGCTATGTTAATTTCCATATCTCCATTTTTCCGGGTGATTATTTGGCGAATGCCTGTTTTGTTTCAAGCGGTTTATAGAAAGAAGCATCACGCAGGTAAGCGGTGATCCAAATGATTGTAAGAATGATCGCGGGAATAATGAATGGTGTTCCATGTGATAATTCTACAGCCATGGCTCCACCGAAATATCCCGTAAGCAGTAGCAGCCCAATCCGCATGGTCCCTGGCCAGGTAAAAACGGCCAGGAATACAAGCTCCATAACCCCGAGGAGCTGCATATACTCGAACAGGCCGGTTTTTTTATAGATTTCGGCAAGTGGGGCAAACAGGGTGATTTTGAGAATGGCCCCCATTGCTATGGCTAGTGAAATGGTAATGGAAAGTAGCCATGCCAGGATCCTTGAAGATTTACTTTTCATTGTATAAGGTTTTTGTTGACGCAAAACTAAAAGCGGGAGGAACTGTCACCATTGACATAGGTCAAGAAGCGGGCGGGAGAATTATTTTCTAGAAAGAGCCTTGCGGCGGATCCGGCTGATTGTTTCGGGTGTTAGGCCGAGGTAGGAAGCCAGCATGTGTTGGGGAACCCTTTGGGCAATGGTAGGGTAGGTTTGCAGGAAGTCGTTATAACGTTCTTCGGCGGTAGCCGTGAGGGAATGGATGATTCGTTTGTCTTTAGCCACCATCCTTTTTTGAATACCTGTTTGAAAGGATTGCGCATAGCCAGGCAGTTTTTCCATCAGCGTAATATGACCGGGCTTGTCGATGAGTAATAACGCTGAATCTTCAATGGCATCGATAAAAAAAGTCGTAAGGCCCGCTTCTGAGGCACCTGCTTTATCACTGATCCACCAGTTTTCAGGCGCAAATTGAACGATATGTTCTTTTCCCTTATTATCGATGACATAACTGCGCAGGAGGCCCTTACATACAAAGGCAGCATAACGGGGAATTTCACCTTCGCGTTGGAGGAATTCACCTTTTTTGATGTTTTTGGGCAATAACACTGACCTGATCAGGGCTTTGCTTTCCGGTGAAAGAGAAAAACTGCGTTCAAAATATGCTTCCAGGATTTCAAACATAACAAAAGGCTTAGCGAAAATAACAATTCCGGGGAACAGCGGACAGAATCCATCTTTATTAAACCCGCTTTCTGCCTTCCGGCATTTTCTCAAACCGCTTGCGTATAAGCCTGTGGGCCCCCGCATGGAATAGTGTAAATTCTGTTGGCAATCTTGTTCATAACCAAAACCAACCAAAATGAAAAAATCATTCGTTATACGATTATCTCAGTTATTGTTCCTGGGCCTGGTTTCCATCATCGCCAATTCTCAACCCGTCACTTTACCCCGGACACCCAGCCCGGCTGCTACTGTATCGCAAAACATTGGCATTTCGACCGTAACCATCCGCTATTCAAGGCCGGCTGTTAAGGGGCGGGAGGTATGGGGTAAACTTGTTCCTTATGGATGGAATGTGCAAGCATTTGGTGCAGGCAATTCCGCACCCTGGCGGGCCGGGGCAAATGAAAACACAACCATTCGGTTTACACATCCGGCAAAAGTGGAAGGGAAGGAAGTGCCGGCAGGCGAGTATGGTTTGTTCTTTGTCATTAATGAAGATAATAGCGGGGAAGTCATACTTTCCAGGGACTATCGTTCCTGGGGCAGTTTTTTCTATGATGCCAAAAATGACCAGCTAAGATCAAAGATCCAGTTGCGTCCCATAGCAATGACGGAGTTGCTCACCTATGACTTTATTAATACGGGAAAAAGTTCAGCCGAACTGGTGCTCAACTGGGAAAAAAAGCAGTTCCCCGTAAAAATTGAATTTGACGTGGATGGAATAGTGATGGCCAATGCTGTCGAAGAATTGAAAGGTCCTACAGGATTCAACTGGCAGGGATGGGCCAGTGCCGCAAATTATGCCCTGCAAAATAAAACGAGCTATGACCAGGCCTTGCAATGGATCAACCGGGCGATTGCACAAAATAATGCCTTTGCCACGCTAAGCATTAAATCAAATATCCTGAAAGCAATGGGAAAAACTGCAGAAGCAGATTCGATCATGAATACAGCACTTGCCATTAGCACGGAAAACGAGCTTAACCAATACGGCTACCAGCTTTTGCAATCGGGGCAACAGGATAAAGCGATTGACATATTTACACTGAATACCAAAAAATTTCCCAAGAGCCCCAATACCTGGGATAGCCTGGGTGAAGGGTATGCAGCAAAGGGAGATAAAAAGAATGCCATTGCCAATTTCAAAAAGGCGTTAAGTATGAATCCTCCTGCCAATGTGAGGGCTAACTCGGAAAAGTTCCTGAAAGAACTGGGGGCATTATGAAAAACAGCCGGTGACTAAAATTATTTACGAAGTAGTTGATCAAGCTAATCAGGCAATTGATGTAAATAGTTTTTCTAAAGGGCGTATTCTGTCCATCTTGCGGGCAGAATACGTTTTTTATGTATAGCAGAAATATATACCTGTTATTGGCAACAATTCTTCCTTTTGCCTGCATAGCCCAGAATCCTTTTACACATTGGACCGATGCAGTGGAGATCCGCCATAGTAACCTTCAACCAATCATTCATTACCTGCTTACCGTAGATTCCAGCGACCCGGCTTCTGTACGCATGGAAATGCGGATCAGGAATATTCCTGATACATTTAATGTAGCCATGGTTGCACATCCCGAATACGATGATAAGTATTGGAGATACGTTGAAGATTTGTATGTTGAAACAGGGAGTGGGAGAGGAAGGGTGACCAGGAAGGACAGTGCATTGTGGCAGGTCCTAACCCGGGGCAGGGAGGCCATCCTGCATTACCGGGTTCGGTTACCCGTGGTAGCTCAGCGATCAGCCTGGAAGGCATTTCTTACACCTGCGGGGGGACTGGTTGGAGGCCCGCATTGTTTTTTATATGTGTTGGGAGAAACACTAACCCCATCTCATATCACTCTTCGTATACCCGGGGAATGGCAAATTGCAACAGGCCTCATACCGACTGCCGATCCTGCTACCTATTTTGCTTCCACGGTAAACATGCTGGTGGACGATCCCATCATGATCGGGAAGTTAAAACGTTGGAATTTCGGGGTGGATGGAGTGCCACACCATGTAGTATATTGGCCTTGGCCGGTAGAAAACCTGGATGCAGATAAACTGGTATCCGGTATCCGGAAATTAGTAGAACAGGCGGTATTGGTTTTTGGCAGGCTGCCTTACCGGGAATATTTTTTCATGTTCCAGGATAGTGCATACGGCGCATTGGAGCATATTAATTCAATTACCGTTGGCGCACCGGTTTCCGAACTCAACTCGAATATATCAGGCTTATTTTCCGAAATCGCCCATGAATATTTCCATTCATGGAACCTGGTGCGGATACATCCTGTCGAATACGGTGATGTTAGTTACCAGACTCCCCCGCTTTCAAAAGGACTCTGGTTCAGCGAAGGTTTGACGATATTTTATGCAGACCTGCTTAAACGCCGAGCCGGGCTTCCTGTATTCGATTCCACGCGCATCAATCATCTTGAAGGATTGATCCGGCGTTATTTGGCTAACCCGGCTTATCTACAGCACACGGCAGAAAAAATAAGCCTGGCTGCTTACGGGCCCCCCGGGATGTTGGGTGATTATTCAGCAAGCACGCATTTACAGGGAGAATTGATCGGCGCACTCCTGGATATTATCATTCGTGACGCAAGCAATGGGACGCGTTCCATGGATGACCTGATGCGGAAAATGATGGAAAGGTTTAGTGGTAGAAAAGGATTTGTTAGCAGGGATATTGCACGGGTGGCAAGTGAAGTCTGTGGTTGTAATCTGGAGCCGTTTTTCCGGGATCATATTGTTGGAACCAAAGCCTTTGACTTTAATAAATGGCTCCGGCTGCTGGGTTTGGAAATGACCATGGTTTGGAAGGAAGCGCGTACGGCTGAAGGCAAACTTATTCCTGATTTGCGGGCTTATTCCTGGCAGGAGACCCCTGGATCGCCAGTAAGGATCGGCATCACCAACCCCGGGAGTTGTTGGGGTAAAGCGGGCTTGCATACGGGTGATATCCTGAAAAAGGTAAATGGCTTAGTGATCAGCGAAACTGCTGATTTCAGGCAGTTAATAAGAGCTGCACAACCTGGCGATACTTTCGACCTGGAAGTACTGCGGTCCTCTGGGAGTTGGAGAACAAAAGTGTTGGTAACTGGATTCCAGCAACCGGAAGTCCGGCTTAACAGGATAGCTATGGCACCCGGAAAACAAAGAAAATTATTGGCTCAATGGGAAGCGGGTCAATAACAGGGAGATTTTTTTTCATGTAATAACCGCCTCAGTTGCCACCTTTCACTGTTTCCACAATATCCTGCAATGATTTCCATAAACGCCGATGTTTTTGCAGTTGGATAATAAAATCCCTTTCTTTACCAGCTTGTTTCAATTGGACCAGTTGCAAAAGCTTCTTTTTCTGACCGGGGGTCCATTGGGCTATATCATCGATCAAGCCGGTTAACAGACTCCAGTTTTCGATAACCCGGCCCTGAAAAAGAATTTGCCTTCTTAAGTTTTCCAGAGGAAGTATTGTTTTCATTTTATTTAGGGAGGCTGCAATGGCTTTTTTCCTGGACCGGCCGTAATTTTTGTTTATGGAGTTACTGATCACCCGGCTCAATACTGAGGCATCAAAACGGGGGAAGCTTTGTTCACTGGTTTTCCATTCCATATTGGAGGCGGTAAAACGTTGCAGCGTATTTAATCCTGTTCTGTATTTTTTATTGGCCCGGGTTTTGGTCCATTCCCGGGCCGCTTCTTGTTGTATAGTATGTTCACGTGGCCGGAATCCTAGTTTGTAATAGAACCAGAATGCGCCACTCTTCAATCCCTCCGGGTTACCCTTACCATATTGATAAGGTTTAACTATAAAATGACGGCAGCCAAAATACTGGTAATAGATTCGCAACACCTGGCAAAAAAGCCAGGCCGACTCTCCCCGCCGGAAAGGGGGATATATATTTATTCCAATTTTGCAACGCTGGCCCCATAACCAACCTCCACCATACGCGATGGGTAGGCCATTTTTAAAAGCCATATAGCCGATATAACTTTCCAGGGAAAGCCTTTTTCGCTTTTCCATACCCACCAGCGCAATCCTTAAACCTCTACCCAGGTCGAATAACTCAATTTCATCTTCGTCTGCAAACGTCAGGGGATCTGTTTCCCGGTAACTAAAAGCAAGGGAAGCTCTCATCAGGTCCAGCAGGAATTTTTTGTTACCCGCTGAAAGTGGAAGCGGTGACCCGGTTTTTTGCTGCAGGATACGCAGACTATTTTCAGGCTTTATAAAGTTGTCCTGATACCATATTTTTTGAACCGGTAAACGGAGTAAAGTCTTGTTAAAACCCTGGTAATCCAGTCTCCACCGGGAAAAAATTTTTAATTGATGGAACAATTGATCTTTAACATGATTGTCAAGTTGGTTCTCCTCGAAAACCTGCATTAACCAGGCGAGTTGATCCCCCGGCTTTTGGTATCCAGATGCCAGTTTGATCCTAGAGCCCAGGGTTAATGTTCGCTGGGTACTGACTTCAAATTCCACGGCAGGTAAAAGCAAATGAAAGACATTGATGATATCGTCATTCGAAGCTTCACAGCCCTCCAGTTCTACAGAGCCGGGAAATGTTTTTACCAGCCATTGCGTGATGGCCCGGCTATAGGAGCAAATTAACTCAGTTTGGGCCATGCCGCTGCCCATCAGCGTGGTTTGCTTCGCCTTGCTGGTATTGTTTGAAAGAAATCCCGTTATGCGTTCCAGTTCAGCGGTAGCAAGCGAGTGTATTTTTTTGTTAAAAGGAAATGCACAATAGGAGAGAAGCAGGTCATGATAATCCTTCATTAGAGGAATGTTTTTTAGCTGGTATTGGGAATATTCCTGTAACAATTCTTCCAGGTTAGTGAAATCAGTATTGTTTCTTAACCGGGAGAGATGTTGCCTGCTGAATGCGATCGACATACATTAAAACTACTCACCGGTCGCTATCCCTGCGGTGACAGTGCTCATAGGGTATACTGATAGTGTTCAAATTACCAGCCCGGTATATAGTAAACGACCGGCAATACAGCGCATGGCTGGCTTCTGTCAGGTCGATCTTTGATAAAGATCATTTGTCCTGATTCTTTTTATGGCCAAATTACTTAGCGAACCATAAAACAGAAGGAAGTATGAAAAGAATAAGGTTGGGAACAAATTTTGCCGTATTCCTC
>DASUMO010000341.1:0-3280 GCA_036277695.1 Chitinophagaceae bacterium | reverse complement strand
ATCGAAGATCTGCATAAAGCCTGCCCCAATAACCTGGGCGACTGGTATTTTACCGGAAATTATCCCACTCCCGGCGGTAATAAGGTGGTGAATAAAGCCTTCATGAACTATATGGAGGGAAAGAATGTGAGGGGATATTGAACTGCGAGCTTTGAGCTGCGAGCTGCGAGTTTCGAGTTTTTACAAAGAAATCTGGTCCCTGTAATTTATTTGTGATTTGTTTTTTGGTTCTTTGGTTCTTTACTCATTTCGGTCTTTTTTCGAGCTTCGAGCTTCGAGCTTCGAGCCCTGCCGGCAGGCAAGTTCGAGCTTCGAATTTCGAGCTACGGACTTTTCACCGAACTTCAACATTATATTTCAACCGCTAAATCTTGCGACGTGAAAATACTCCTGCTTATCCGCCATGCAAAAAGTGACTGGAGCAGTCCCACCCTCGGTGATTTTGACCGGCCATTGAATGAAAGGGGTAAAAGAGATGCGCCGGTGATGGCTCACCGACTGCTCGACCAGGAAATTGTGATTGATGCGTTTATCGCCAGCCCGGCAAGGCGGGCAAAGAAAACCGCTACCATCTTCGCCAAAGCTTTTAAGAGGGAGAAAGATGCGATCATCTTCAAAGAGGAATTATATGGAGCCCCGGATTCCGTGTTTTACGAGGTGATCCGGGAGGCACCCGATAAATATAAAAGCATTGCGGTTTTTTCACATAATCCCGGCATCACGGATTTTGCCAACCAGCTTACGGATGTGCGGATCGACAATATTCCTACCTGCGGGGTTTTTGCCGTAAAGATTGATTGTAAGAAATGGTCCGATTTCCAGGCCGCTAAAAAAGAGTTTTGGTTTTTTGATTACCCAAAGGCGGGAATGGAATGATCTTAGTCAATAGGAAATTTTTTATATTTTGATACGCTCCGAATGGCATGCTTTTAACCCGGATTTCTTTTTTTGCTAACCAGGAATACCCCTGCAAAAATGAGCAGGCCCGCAATTAATTTGGCAACGGTAAATTTTTCACCAAGAAACAGCACCGCTACGATCGCGGCAAAAACAGGTTGTGTATAAATATAAGACCCCGTAATACCCGCGCCCAGGTGGCGGATTCCATATACATTGAAAGCATAAGCGAGAAAAGTACCTAAGATCACGATAAAACCAAGGGAGGCTATATGCGTCCATTGAAAAGCCGCCCAATTTGTTTCCATGAACTGCGGCCACCCGAATGGAAGGATCAAGATAAAACCAAAGGTAAACACCCACCTGACCACATGCAGCGGCGGGTATTCTTCCATCAATGGTTTTACTAAAATAAAATAATACGTATAGGCGATCGCGTTTAAGATGATCAGTATATCACCCGGCAGTGAAGCTGTACCGCTTTTTTCTTTTGACAGGATCAGCAGGGTGGCTCCGCCTATACCCAATAGCAGGCCACTGACTTTTGCGATTGTCACTTTTTCCCTCAATAACCAGAAGGCGAGAATCGTGATCAATAAAGGAGTCGACAACATGAGCAGGGAGGCATGGATCGTAGAGGTCATGGTCAACCCTTTGATAAAAAGCATCTGGTTGATGGCCACCCCCATCAGCCCGCAAAGGAAAAATCTTCCCAGGTGCTCTTTTCGAATGCCGGGGCTTACTATTTTTTTACCGGGCAATGATTTTCCGCTTAACCAAAGACCCCAGAACAATAAGAGACTCACGCCGACCCTGATGATATTGAGACCATAGGGTCCAACTACCGAAGGCGAAATAAATTTTACCAGGCTATAATTGCTGGCAAAAAATAGATTGGTCAGCAAAACTGCAATATGGGCCCGGGAGTGGCTGGGATTTGGTTGTTGTTTGGTCAATGGTGAATAGTCAATGGTGAATAGGGAATGGTGAGTTGTGAGTGGTGAGTGGATTTCGTCTGACGGTCCCTGTCTGACGAACCGTTGAATACTGAGAGGCGAGTGGTCCAACTGCTAGTATCTGTTTTTTGAATTTTGATTTTTCCTTTTTCCATTTTTCTTGGTGCAAATTAAAAAATATGTCAGCGGGAAGACAGGGAATGGAGGAAATGATCTATGATTTCACCAAGCCGGTTATTTGGCGGCAAAACCGGCTCCTTGTAGGAAAAAGAGCGGGCCTGCTCCAGGGCTTTTTGCAAATTAAAATTCTTTTGAGGCAGCCCGATTGCAAACTGTTTCTGTTGCCAGTAAGCCGCCAGGTATTCCTGTTCGGGTTGACCGGGTGTAGGAATAAGAATACATTTTTTTCTCATCCTTGCCATATCCATCAATGTACTATAACCGCTCCGGGCTATTACAAATTCCGCATTCATTATTTCATGATGTAACTGGTCGGCCGGCAGGTGATTATAAAACCTGATCCTATTCGTCGAAGGAATCAATTTGTCGTGGCCCGGCAATCCCCTCACCACTGTGGCGGTTCCTGCATAATGGGCAATTTCCCTGGTCAGGATATTTTCGAGTAAGGTTCGCGGTGGCTCGGGCCCGGATAACAACACCAGCAAATGTCCTTTTTGAACCGTCGCCTGTGACGCTTTAAACCTGCTGAGTGAACCGATATATTTTAAAGGAATGACCGGATTTTTTTTTGGATGCGATAATTCACCTCCCAGGTTTTCTTTTCCCTCTTCATCAGGGATCCAGCATTCATTGAAGTGATTTATATAACGATAGTTCTTTTGTTGAATGATTCGCTCACTCCATTTTCCCAGTGGGCTCTTAATTTGAAGTTGGTGCGTAATAAAGACCGTAGGTATGCTTTCATGATATAACCCGTAACGATTATCGCTGATGACTCCATCGATGCTCTTTTCTTTTACAATTTTTCTTAACCAGCTATGTTCTGCCTTGATCCTGTTCAAAAAGCGGCCGGATTGTAATAACATCTGCCAGGTCAGCCCGGCCGCTGTGCCGCCATACCTGGCCCGGTAACCATCCAGGTGAACAAAGCGCAGCCCGGGAAATTCTGTTTTTAAAAGACTTTCTACAGCCCCTTCCCCGGCTAACCACACTTCTGCCCCCCTGTTCTCCAATTCCCGGATAATGGGAATACAGCGGGTAGCATGACCCAGTCCCCAGTCAAGGGGAGCTACTAATATGCGGGATTTCCGCAGGTTTTTTACGTGTGGAGCCCTTTCCATGTTAATTTTTGCTGGTTTGGATGCAACAACACACTAATTTTTTTGTAAAATAGTTTAATTTAGAACTTGCAAAGTATGAAGACAATCAACAAAATAATGCTGGCCTTGTTAGTAGTAGGGATGGTA
>DASUMO010000340.1:0-9068 GCA_036277695.1 Chitinophagaceae bacterium | reverse complement strand
GCCCCAAGCATTCAGGGCTCGCATATTAATGATTGAGATAAACTGCCAATTTATTTATGACATATTACCTCTTTTGATGGTTATACATTCTCTACCTTAACCAGGTGTTCCACTTTGCGCACCATGCCCAGCACCTGCGGTGTGGCTTCCACTTCCTTGCTGGCATTGGTTTTATTCAGCCCCAGTGCCTGCAGGGTCAGTTTTTGACGCTCGGGACGGTCAATCGGGCTTTTTACCAGCGTTATTTTAATCTTCTTCATATAAATTCCTTTTGCAACCCCCCGGGGGATTTAATGTTTGGGATTTTATCCGTTGAATACTTTCTTTAAACCAAGCGACCGGGTTTTGGCAACACTGACCGGCTCACGCAATAATGCCAGGGCCTTGAAAGTTGCTTTCACCACATTGTGCGGGTTGGCTGAACCCAAAGATTTGGCCAATACGTCGGTCACTCCGGCACTTTCCAGCACCGCCCGCATGGAACCTCCGGCGATCACACCTGTACCATGAGCAGCAGGTTTAATCAAAACTTTGGCAGCACCTTCTTTAGCCCATTGGTCATGGGGAATAGTACCCTTCATCACCGGAACCTTGATCAGGTTCTTTTTCGCATCTTCAATGCCTTTGGTGATAGCTTCCTGGACTTCCTTGGCTTTACCCAGCCCATGACCCACTACCCCATTCTCATTGCCTACAACCACTAATGCGGAAAAGCTAAAGGCACGGCCGCCCTTGGTTGTTTTGACCACGCGGTTGATAGCAACCACTTTATCTTTCAGTTCCAGATCGCCGGCTTTAACCCTGTTTACGTTAAACTTTGACATTTATACTTGTAATTAAAGTTTGAAAGTTTATTTTAAAATTGAAGTCCGCCTTCCCTTGCACCGTCCGCTACTGATTTTACACGGCCATGGTAAAGGTACCCGCCGCGGTCAAATACCACGGTCGTAATCCCCAGTTCACCAGCTTTGCGGGCAATGGTAGCACCTACCAATTTGCTCTTCTCACTCTTGGTGAGTTTCTGTGCCGCAATATCCTTATCCCGGGATGAAGCAGCCGCCAGGGTCAGCCCCTTTGTATCGTCAATGATCTGGGCATAGATATCAGCATTGCTCCTGAACACAGATAAGCGGGGCTTATTGCCGATACCGCTGATCTGCCTGCGGATCCGGTGACGGATATTTTGTCTTCTTTGTGATTTAACTTTTGGATTCATCTCTTTTTATTTTACTTCCCTGATGCTGCCAGGGTTGATTGACATTTTAATTTGCTGAACAATTGACAACGTTGCGAGAGCCAGGCCTGGTTTTCTTTTCATTCACCTTACTTACCAGCTGCCTTACCCGCTTTCTTACGTACTACTTCACCCACATAGCGAACCCCTTTTCCTTTATAAGGTTCAGGCTTCCGGAGCCCGCGCAATTTCGCTGCTACCTGTCCCAGCAATTGCTTATCGATTCCTTCCAGGGTAATGATCGGGTTTTGACCTTTCAACTGTTCCGTTGCTACTTTCAGTTCCTTGGGTACTTCAAAAATGATATTGTGTGAAAAGCCCAGAGCCAGGTCCAGGACATTTCCCTGGTTTGCCGCTTTGAAACCCACACCGATCAGTTCAAGTTTGCGCTGGTACCCATCCGTTACTCCTTTTACAAGGTTGTTGATCAATGCACGGTATAAACCATGCAATGCACGATGACGGATCTGGTCAGTAGGACGGCCAAAATGTACCTGGCCATCTTTTACTTCAACCGTGATATCGCGGTCAACTGCTTGTTTCAGTTCACCTTTCTTCCCTTTAACGGTTACCACATTGTCTTTACCCACTGTAACCGTAACTCCTTCAGGAATTGGGATCGATTTTTTACCTATACGGGACATTTTACTTCGTTTAATTAATTAACATTTATTGTTTATCGTTGCCAACCGGTCAGCCTGATAGGTATCGGCTTAATGTATCGGTAACGTTATCATTCTTCAACAACAGCTGGAAGCAGTCAGCTAACAGCTAATAGCTCCTCTTAATATACATAACACAGCACCTCACCGCCCACATTCTGCACCTTGGCTTCCTTATCGGTCATCACACCTTTGGAAGTGGAAAGGATGGCTACACCCAATCCATTCTTAACACGGCGGAAATCGGCCGGTTTTGCATACTGGCGCAAACCCGGACGGCTGACCCTTTCCATACTTTGAATAGCCGGCTGTTTGGTGGTTGGGTCATATTTCAATGCAATTTTTATTACTCCCTGCTTGTTGTCATCCTCGAACTTGTATTTCAGGATATATCCCTGGTTGTAGAGAATCTCCGTTACACGTTTTTTCAGGTTAGAAGCAGGAATATCCACCACGCGGTGACCAGCCATTTGTGCATTACGGATTCTGGTCAGGAAATCTGCTATAGGATCTGTTACCATATTTTTGCCCTCCTACGTCCCGACGCTACGGTCGGGATAATTGGAAAAGTTTAATTTTTAAATTTTGTTTCTCCGGTCATCGTCAATTCACGATTGACAAATCACCATTTACCAGCTCGCTTTTCTCAATCCCGGTATTTTGCCATTCAGCGCCATATCGCGCAAGGCTATTCGGGAAATTCCAAAATAGCGAACATACCCCTTGGGACGGCCTGTCAGCTGGCAGCGGTTCTTCAGGCGAACTTTGGAAGAATTCTTTGGCAGCTCGTCAAGTGCTTTCCAGTCACCGGCTTTTTTCAGTTCTTCGCGTTTGGCGGCGAACTGGCTCACCATTTTTTCCCTTTTTCTTTGCCTGGCTTTTATCGAGGTTTTAGCCATAATGTATTTAAATTTTCAATTTTAAAATTCCAATACCCTTCGATACCGGAATTGCTTTTTCAAATTAGTTAGCTTCCGCTTTGGGATTCCGGAAAGGCATACCCAATTCCTTTAATAATTCAAATGCCTCTTCATCGGTGTTGGCAGTGGTTACGAACGTAATGTCCAGCCCGGTGATCTTATTTACTTTATCAATATCGATTTCCGGGAAAATAATTTGTTCGGTTACTCCCAGAGTATAGTTACCGCGGCCGTCGAACGCTTTTTCATTCACCCCCCTGAAGTCGCGGACGCGAGGCAGGGCCACGGCGATCAAACGATCCAGGAATTCGTACATTTTTTCACCGCGCAGGGTTACCCGGGCACCAATCGGCATATTCTTACGCAGTTTAAAATTGGAGATATCTTTCTTGGACATCGTAGCCACGGCTTTCTGGCCGGTGATCGTAGTCAGTTCATCCACGGCAATATCCACCAGCTTTTTATCTGATACAGCCCCGTTCACGCCACGGTTCAGGCAGATCTTCTCCAGCTTGGGTGCCTGCATGACCGAATCATAACCGAATTTTTTTACCAGGGCAGGTACAACTTCTTTCTTGTACTTATCTGCCAGCCTCGGGGTATAGGTTTTTGTACTCATGATTATTTACCTCCCTGCGTTTTTTTAGTTTTAAATACCCGCTCGGTTACATTGTCTTTCCTTTCGCGGGATACCCGGGCGCCGGCTTTCTGGGCCGAATCCCATAACATCACGTTACTGATATGAATCGGAGCCTCCCTTTTGATAATACCACCCTTGGTATTCTGCGCAGAAGGTTTGGTATGGCGGGTGATGATATTCACTCCTTCCACGATCACTTTCGCTTCATCCACCAGTACTTCTTTTACCGTACGGGGCTTATCCAGCGCCTTATCATCGCCGGCGATCACCACCACACTGTCTCCTTTACGGATATTGTACTTCGGTTTAAATCTTGCTTTCATTTTTTTAGCTTTTAGCTACCAGCTGCTAGCTTCTAGCGCTTATAGCAATGAACCTTTTTATTTTTTGAACCACCAGCAGCTATAAGCTAGCAGCTAGCAGCTTTTTTATAATACTTCAGGCGCCAGGGAAATGATCTTCATATAACCCTTGTCACGCAATTCCCTTGCCACGGGCCCGAAAATACGCGTGCCCCTGGGCTCATCAGCCTGGTTAAGCAATACCACCGCGTTGTCATCAAAGCGGATATAGGAACCGTCTTTGCGGCGGAGTTTATTGGTTGTCCGGACGATAACGGCTTTTGCCACCGTACCCTTCTTTATGCCGCCGGCAGGTAAAGCATCTTTAACCGTTACTACGATCTTATCACCGATCCTGGCATACCGTTGTCCGCTATTGCCGAGAACACGGATACAAAGTACCTCCTTGGCACCGCTGTTGTCCGCTACATTTAACCGGCTTTCTTGCTGAATCATATTTTTAAGCTTTGAGCTATTAGCTGCGAGCTGCGAGCTTTTAGCAATTAATAACTGTCTTTTATTTCTTATTAGCAGGGCTCGTATCCGCCTTCGGCGGATCGTAGCTCCTAGCTTTATTATTTCACTTTCTCTACCACTTCCACCAGTCTCCAGCGCTTGGTTTTGCTCAGCGGGCGGGTCTCCATGATCTTCACCACATCCCCGATGCTGCATTCGTTCTTGTCGTCATGCGCATGGAGCTTGGTTGTTTTTTTCAGGAACTTTCCATAGATCGGGTGTTTTACCTTTCTTTCGATAGCTACCGTAATGGTCTTGGCCATTTTATTACTGGTAACTACCCCGATCCTTGTTTTTCTTAAATTTCTTTCAGCCATTTTTTTTAAGCTTTGAGTTATGAGCCGCTAGCTGCGAGCTTATAGCAATGAAACTTTTTATTTATTATATACGACTCGTAAACACTATCAGCGGATCGTAGCCGTAACTTTCATTTATCCCTGCAATTGCCGGTTTTTGATCTCTGTCTGCAAGCGGGCAATATCCTTACGTAACCCGCGGAGGGTCATCGGATTTTCCAGGGGAGAAATGGCATGGGCAAACTCCAGCTTTTTCAGGCGTTGTTTGTCTTCCTCCAGGCGGGCCGTGAGGTCCTGTTCATTCATCCCGTGGATACTTTTTACAAAATCAGCTTTCTTTGACATCTTTTATAAATTTTCCTGATTGGATAATTTGTTTGTGCGAATTGTCTTACAAGTTTATCCTGATCACATTAACAAGTACATATCATTGGGCCACCAGGTCCCTTCTCACAATAAATTTTGTCTTGATGGGCAACTTTCCTGCCGCCAGCGCCAGTGAGGCACGGGCTACCTGCTCGCTCACTCCATCTACTTCAAAAATGATACGGCCCGGTTTTACCACGGCAGCCCAGAACTCCAGGTTACCTTTACCCTTACCCATCCTTACCTCGAGGGGTTTACGGGTAATGGGCTTATCAGGGAAAATGCGGATCCATACATTACCTTCTCTTTTCATCTCACGGGTCAATGCCTGGCGGGCTGCTTCAATCTGCCGGTCGGTAATCCAGTGCTGGTCCAGTGCTTTCAAAGCATAAGAACCAAAGGAAATGGTCGTCCCTCTTTTGGCGTCGCCCTTCATGCGACCCTTCTGCATCTTCCTGTGCTTTGTTCTTTTCGGTTGTAACATATTATTTAGCTTTTAGCTGTTAGCTGCTAGCTTCTAGCTAACTACAGCAATATGAAACTTTCTTTTTTTATCCAACCCGGCTAACAGCTAGCAGCCAGTAGCCGGTAGCTCATTTCTTAACTTCTCCTGTCACCACGTCCACCACCTCTCCGGTCACCACCACCCCTGCGGTCATCACGACGATCACGACCGCCATGGCCATGTTCTTCCCTTCTTTCCCTGCGGTCACTTACATCACTCTTACCACCCACGAAATTGGGGTTCAGGTCACGCTTGGTCAAAACCTCTCCTTTACAGATCCAGACCTTAATTCCGATCTTACCGTATACAGTTTGCGCAAATACATTGGCGTAATCGATATCCATGCGGAACGTATGCAGGGGCACACGACCTTGTTTAAATTCTTCACTCCGGGCGATCTCGGCACCGGCCAAACGACCACTCAGCTTGATCTTGATTCCTTCGGCACCCATACGTAAGGCTGAAGCGATCGCCATCTTAGTGGCACGTTTGAAATTGATACGATTCTCGATCTGGCGGGCAATGGTATCCCCCACGATCATCGCATCCAGTTCCGGGCGGCGAATCTCCAGGATATTGATCTGGACATCATCCTTACCTGTCAGTTTTTTCAATTCCTCTTTGATCCGATCCACTTCGCCTCCCCCCTTACCGATAATGATACCGGGCTTGGACGTGTGAATCGTAATGATCAGTTTTCCCAGCGTTCTCTCGATCACAATCTTTGAGATACCGCCCTTATTAATACGGGCATTCAGGTAAGTCCTGATCTTATGATCCTCGATCAGTTTGGAAGCAAAATCTTTTTTGCTGCCATACCAGTTAGATTCCCATCCACGGATGATGCCTAAACGGTTACCAATCGGATTTGCTTTTTGACCCATGTTTTAATTTTAAGTTCCAGTTATCGAATTCCAAATTCCAGCAACTGGGATTTGGGATCTAGTTATTAATTATTCGTTTTCATTTGTGTCAACAATCACGGTTACATGGTTGCTGCGTTTGCGAACGCGGTATCCACGGCCCTGGGGCGCGGGGCGCATTCTCTTCAGGGTCCTGGCTCCATCCACGAAAATGGTTTTCACCACCAGCTGGCTTTCATCGCCGCCTTCATTCTTCTGCTTCCAGTTGCTGATAGCACTCAGCACCAGTTTGCGCAAGGGCACTGCAGGATGCTTGGGACTATGTTCCAGTTCTGCCAACACCTTCTCGACTTTCTGACCACGGATCAGGTCGGCCAGCAAACGCATTTTGCGGGGCGATGTCGGGTAATTTCTCAGTTTAGCTACTGCTTCCATTTATTAAGTTTTGAGTTCAGAGTTCGAGTTCCTGGCCTGGACCCGGAACGTTTGACTCCAGACTAATGATTATCCTTCTTTTTTAGAGTGTCCCTTGAACTGGCGCGTGGGTGCAAATTCACCCAGTTTATGACCTACCATGAACTCCGTAACATACACCGGGATAAACTTATTGCCATTGTGAACGGCAAATGTATGTCCAACAAAATCCGGTGTGATCGTAGAGCGGCGGCTCCAGGTTTTGATAACACTTTTTTTATTTTTTCCTTCATTGATAGCCAATACCTTTTTCTCAAGGTGAGAAGCTACATAAGGACCTTTTTTAATCGAACGAGCCATTTCTGTTTATTATTTAGTGTTTGTCTTTTTATTGAGCTTCGAGCTTTTAAGCTCGCGGCTCACGGCTAATAGATTATTTCGCCAGCTTGCTTCCGTTCTTACGTTGAATGATCAGCTTATCACTTCCTTTTCCTTTTGTTCTTGTTTTCAAACCTCTCGAATACTGACCGTTCCTGCTGCGGGGCTGACCACCGGAAGCCTTACCTTCCCCACCACCCATCGGATGATCGACAGGGTTCATGGCTACGCCACGGTTCCTGGGTTTGATCCCTTTCCAGCGATTACGTCCTGCTTTACCCATGCTCTGTAAGCTATGATCACTGTTACTTACAACACCTACTGTTGCCCAGCAATTGATCAATACTTTTCTCAGTTCACCAGAAGGCATCTTCAGGATGGCATATCTTTCTTCTTTGTTGGTCAGCTGTGCGGAAGAACCTGCACTGCGCGCCAGTTTTCCACCCTGTCCCGGCTGCATTTCAATATTGTGAACATTGGTACCTAAAGGCATATTCTTCATAGGAAGTGCATTACCTACCTCGGGCGCCACATCCGGTCCGCTTTCCACTTTTGCACCTACCTGCAAACCCTGGGGGGCGATGATATATCGCTTTTCACCATCTGAGTATTCCACCAGTGCGATAAAGGAGGTACGGTTCGGATCATATTCGATGGTCTTTACCGTAGCGACCATATTTACTTTATTGCGTTTGAAGTCGATAATACGATACTTCTTCTTATGACCACCGCCACGATAGCGCATCGAGAGATGACCGGATGAATTACGGCCGCCGGTTCTTTTCTTGGGTTCTACCAGGCTTTGCTCGGGTTCATTGGTCGTAACTTCTGCATAAGCATTACCGATCCTCCAACGGGTACCGGCTGTTACGGGTTTAAATTTTCTTAATGCCATTTTTAAATCTTCCTTTTAATTGTCGGTTCCAACACTTCGCGGCGGTTGATTGCCTTTCTGGATCCAGGTCTTTATAACACTGGAATGGGGTTAAATGCTCGAATACAGATCGATCGTTTCCCCTTCTGCCACCGTTACAAAAGCCTTTTTATAACCCGGCTTGCGACCGGAGATCACACCGGCCTTTGTAAAGCGGCTCTTATTTTTACCCGGAGATACGGAAGTGTTTACGTTGGTAACAGTGACCCCGTAAAAACTTTCTATGGCTTTTTTGATCTCCAGTTTATTTGCCTTCTTTGCCACTTTGAATGCATAGCGGCGCAGTTTTTCCTGCTGGGCATTTGCTTTTTCTGTCAAAATGGGCTTTATCAATACTTCAGAAAGTTTCATCTTTCTCTATTTAATCAGTTTATAATTATGCGTCGGCTTTCTCGTCTTCTGCAAAAATCCTGGCGGCGCTTTCAGTTAATACCAGCACTTCGGAATTCATAATATCATAAGTATTGATATCACTCAGCAGCACACCCAGTACAGAAGGAACATTCCGCAATGACAGTTCAATATTGTCATCGTATTCCGGCATCACGAACATGGTTTTCTTGTCAGCCACTTTCAGACTGCCGAGAATGTCCATGAATGTTTTTGTTTTGGGAGCATCGAGTGTGATATCTTCTACTACAACGATCGCGTTGTCTTTGGCTTTGTAAGAAAGAGCGGAGATCTTGGCCAGGTCCTTCACCTTGCGGTTCAGTTTGAGATCATAAGTGTGGGGCTTGGGTCCGAAAATAGTACCACCCCCTTTGTATAAAGGGTTACGGATATTTCCCTTACGGCTGCCACCGGTACCTTTCTGGCGATGCAATTTGCGGCTGGCCCCTTTCACTTCGGCCCGGGTTTTCACCTTATGTGTACCCTGGCGCTGCGCCGCAAGGTATTGCTTTACAGCCAGGTAGATCACATGGTTATTGGGCTCAGCACCGAAAATCTCTTCGGGCAGCTCCATTGTTCTCCCTGTTTTCTTTCCTTTTGTATTTAAAA
>DASUMO010000339.1:0-2254 GCA_036277695.1 Chitinophagaceae bacterium | reverse complement strand
TTGACCAGGAATTCGTGGCTAAATCAAATATGTCAAATCTTGAAATACTACCTGTTCCAAAGAAAATGATCTTGTTATCTTTTCTGACGGCAGTTACTTCTTCCTTAGGCTCACACAAACAATTAAAGGAAGTAGTATTGCTGGCAAGGTCCCGTATTTCGACTAAGTTTGTAGGCTCATAACCAATGACCGGGTTCGCACTAATAACAACACCGCCTCCCCAATATATTTTATTGTTTGCACTGATTGAACCCATGGCTGCTCTTTCCCTGCTTAATAAATCAACAGCCCAGGAACCTGATACTGCATCATAAATATCGATTCGTTTGGAAATACCGCTCCAATTATCCCCATCCAGAAGGGCCGCTCCCCCGGCTAAAAAAATCTTATCACCTGTAGTAGCTATTTGGGGCAAACCTTTGATTTCACTTAAGGAGCCGGCTGCCCATGTATTACTGGCACCATCGTAGATATCTGTAACCGGTGAAGGGCAGTTAGAAGAACCCCATGCATCGCCCCCGGCAAAAATTACTTTATTGCCAGCAGAAGCTCCGCCTGGAATCCGCGGGGCATTTAATTGTGCCGTACTCCAGGTATTGGCTGCTGCATCATAGATATCAATGACTGAGCTACGCGTTTCCGCCGGGTTATTGGAAATATAACAGGTGGTCGAGTTAGTAAAAGTTTTAGGCAAAAAACCGCCTGCAAAGTATAGTTTACCTCCAAGAACGGCCGAACCCATATCGTAGCGTGCCTGAGATAATTCTGCCATAGACCATAGGTTTGTATTGATATCGTAAATGTCAACTCTCGCTGATGCACAAATACCAGGAATGCCCTGCCCTGATCCTCCGGCAAAAAGAATTTTATTTCCCGCCCCACTAATGGTGATGTTTACTCTCGCTTGCGAAAGTGTACCAATCGGAATTAATTGAGCAGGTACCAGCGGCCTGTTTCGAAGCGAAACAACATGAACCAGCACCGTATCCCGATCTGTGGCACCGTTATTATCAGTGATTGTTAAGATATACTCATGAACTCCCACTGTAATATTACTGACCTGGGTAATGGCGGTATTTACAGTTGATATTGTACCGGGCCCTGTCCATAAATAAGATGCTATTGTTCCATCCGGATCAGCAGACGCAGTTCCATTCAATGTAAATGAGCTGGGGTTGATACCACAGGTTTGCAGGTCATAATTAAGGGAAGCATCAGCTCCAGCATTGGCTACAGGTGGTAGGTTGGTAGACGATGCCGGGTTCACGGTAACCTGCAGGGTGTCCTGCGAAAACAGTCCACCAGCATCCGTAACTTTCAATTCCACCTGGTAAACTCCTTGAATAAGGTTTGTCAATGCTGTTTGAACCGTATTGGTATTGGCAATATTGGATGATGTGGGTCCTGAGATTATTGTCCAGGCATAAACAGTTATATTATTTTCCGGGTCCGTTGACCTGCTTCCATCCAAAAGGATTGAGTTTGCCGGCAATGTAATTGTTGTATCATTTCCCGCGTTAGCAACAGGTGGGTGATTGGCTGTAAAAACGGAATCAACAATAACCAGCATGCTATCCCTGTCAGAAAGCCCATCGTTATCTGTTACCATCAATTCAAAAAGGTAAGAACCTGCCAAAAGATTTTTAGTGGTTGTCAATGCCGACTCAGTATTATTAATAGCAAAGGAAGCAGGACCCGCAATCTTTGTCCAGAGATACCTCCTAATGATTCCATCGGGATCACTGGAACCCCGGCCATCCAGCGAAACACTATCCAGAGGTAAGGTAATTACCTGGTCAGGGCCGGCATACGCCAAAGGTGGTTGTTTTGCTTCATTACAATCCTCACAGGAGATTTCTTTTTTGCAGGAGATCAGGAACAATATCCACGCAAGAAGTATAAAAGCAGTTGAATGTAAAAGAAGCTTCATTGAATTCTCATTAAAGGTAACCTGTTATCCCAACCTATTATTAGCACAATCCGATAACACCCCAATAAAAACAAGATGTCGTCAATTAATTATACTTTCTCCGAAAAGTGATTACTGTAATTTGAAATAAGATTACTAACCTATGATCCTATGCCTTCCTGCTCAACCTTTGGCCATATCCACTAAAAACCAGGCTTTAACCTGCCTGGCAGAAAAAATGCCCCGACAGGAAACGCATGGACTATTCTTTAAACTTAGGCAGTATTGACATGGGAAAATCTGCCGTTTATCGGGGAGTATGAAAACAGGGTTGAAGTACAACCC
>DASUMO010000338.1:0-2796 GCA_036277695.1 Chitinophagaceae bacterium | reverse complement strand
ACTACACCTACAAGCGCAGAAGTACCCGTAGCGAGCCCATCCAGGCCATCGGTAATATTGGCGCCATTGCTAACGGCTGTAATGATGAATATTACAATCAGTATATACAAGAGCCAGGAATATTCCCGGAGACCAGCCGGCAATAATTTGGTATAATTGAACTCATGGCTTTTTACAAAGGGTATGGTAGTAATCGGTTCCTTCGTTACAACAAAATGCTTCGGCTGGTTATTTACATTTACTGTTTTGATTGTCTTATCATCGGCGCGGGGGGTTCCCTGGTATTCACGCCAGATATTGACACTACTATTGAAGTAAAGAACAGCTCCTACTGTAATACCCAATCCAACCTGTCCTAAAATTTTAAACCATCCCGCCAGCCCATCTTTATCGCCTTTTTTATAAGCCACTCCCTGTTGCTGCGCAATTCGCTTGGCTCTTAATTTCAGGTAATCATCCACGAATCCGATAATACCCAGCCAAACTGTGGCTACCAGCATCAGGATAATATAAACGGTATCCAGGCGGGCAAATAAAAGAGTTGGCACAAGAATTCCGAGAATGATTATGATACCACCCATGGTTGGAGTACCTTTTTTACTTTGTTCACCTGCCAGACCCAGGTCCCGCACTGTTTCACCTACCAGCCTTTTTTGAAGGAGACGGATCATTCTCTTGCCGTAAAACAAGGTGATCAGTAATGAAAGCAGCATGGCTAATACCACCCGGAAGGTGATGAACTCAAAAAGTCCTCTTCCCGGGAAATTGATCTGCTGATCCTTAAACCATTCTACTAAATGATACAGCATGCTGACTGCTTACCTGTTATTAATTAAATTTTGCGTCCATGTCTTGTGCCTTGTGCCTTGCACCGGGCCTCACCTCCCACCCCTCTCCCAGGGAGAGGCGAGTTATGATACAACTTTCTTGTGCCTTGTACCTTGTGCCTTGTACCTTTTATATTTTACTTATCAAGCACCTCGAACATCTCTCTCACTACTTCCTTATCATCAAAATGATGTTTTACACCTTTTATCTCCTGGTATTTCTCATGCCCCTTGCCCGCTACCAGGATAATGTCTTCGGGTTTTGCCAGGCTGATCGCAGTTTTGATCGCCTCTCTTCTGTCAGTGATGGCGATATACTTTTTCCGATAGGATACCGGCAATCCCTGTTCCATATCCTTGATGATCTGTTCCGGGTCTTCGCTACGCGGGTTATCACTGGTAAAAATGACCCGGTCACTGTGTTCACAAGCCGCCTGCGCCATCACCGGCCTCTTGGCCTTATCCCTGTCACCTCCGCAACCCACCACGGTAATCACTGTTTCAAAACCTTTTTTCAGCTTTTTGATCGTGGCCAATACATTTAAAAGAGCATCGGGTGTGTGGGCATAATCCACTATCACTATCACTTTTTCTTTTGCCGATTGCAGGTAATCAAATCGTCCTTCAGCACCGGTCAGCACACTTAAACAACGCAACACTTCCTGTTTGTCTTCACCCAGGCAAATCGCCGAGCCATACACTGCCAGCAGGTTATAAGCATTGAATTCCCCGATCAGCCTGAAATGCACTTCCTGGTCATTGACATGCATCACTAAACCGGCCAGGCTGTTTTCAATGATCTTCCCCTTAAAGTCAGCCATTGTTTTCAGGCTGTAGAGGTATTTGCGAGCGGCAGTATTCTGAAGCATCACCTCACCTCTTTTATCATCTGCATTGCTCAGCGCGAAGGCCGAGGATGGCAAACCATCAAAAAAGGCTTTTTTTACCCGGATATATTCATTGAACGTTTTATGATAATCCAGGTGGTCATGGGTGATGTTGCTGAATATTCCGCCACTAAACCAAATGCCTGTAATGCGATGCTGGTGAATGGCGTGCGAACTGGCTTCCATAAACACGTGCGAACATCCTTCATCGGCCATCTCCTTCAGTAAACTGTTCAGGCTGATGGCATCCGGTGTTGTATGGGTAGCTGGTACGATCCTTCCTCCAATGTGATTGTCAACCGTACTCACCAAACCGCATTTATACCCCAGTGCTGTAAAGAGCTTATATAATAGTGTTGCTATTGTTGTTTTCCCATTCGTACCGGTCACGCCCACTACTTTCATTTTTTCCGAAGGCTGCCCAAAAAAATTATGGGCCATATACCCGGCTGCCGCAGCTGAAAATTGAACTTGTACATAGACAACGCCGGGTTGTTGCTGTTCCGGCATCTCTTCGCACACAATTACGATCGCACCATTCTTTATTGCTTTATCAATGAACTGGTGGCCATCCACGGCCCCTCCCCTTATCGCTATGAAAGCTGTGCCTGGTTTCACTTTCCTCGAATCACTCTGCAGGTCTTCAATCTCGATATCGGTGCTGCCTGCTATTTGCCTGATCGCCACTTTATATAATGCATCCCTTAATAACACCGCTTTTTCGTTAATCTGTTTTTGTTCAGCTCAGTTCCAGCATCACGGTTAATCCTTTTTCCAGTGCCGCTCCAGCAGGTATTGACTGGGTTGTTACTTTGCCCCGGCCGCTTACCGACACTTTCAATCCCATGTTCTCCAGCAGGTGTAAAGCATCTTTCAATCCCATTCCTTTTACGTTTGGCATTTGTTTGGGTCGGATCCTGCTTTCCGATAATACCGGTAGATAATTATTTGCATATACACTGGCCCATTTACTATCGCGGGCAGAATCCGCATAACTCATATTAAATGCGCCAAGCACCTTTTTTATATCGGTTGCATGGCCTGCATAGAAATAAGCTGTACTATCAGGGCCTGCAGCATAG
>DASUMO010000337.1:0-5971 GCA_036277695.1 Chitinophagaceae bacterium | reverse complement strand
GTGGGGCATGCAGGAACGCTGGACCCTCTGGCAACCGGCCTCCTGATCATCTGTACAGGAAAGTTTACCAAGAAGATCAATGAATACATGGCCCAGGAAAAAGAATATACCGGGCATTTTGTATTGGGAGCGATAACACCTACGTATGACCTGGAATCGGCTCCTACTGATTTTAAGCCAATCGATCATCTTACGGAAGAGAGAATCCGGGAAGCCACTTCCATGTTCAAGGGTGAAATACGACAGGTTCCTCCTGCCCATTCTGCTATAAAACAGGAAGGGAAAAGAGTCTATGAATTGGCGCGGAAAGGTCAGGAAGTAAAATTGGAGCCCCGTAAAGTACAAATCAAGGAATTTGAAATAACCCGTATTGAACTTCCCCATGTATATTTTAGAGTGGTTTGTTCAACGGGAACCTATATCCGCAGTTTAGCCCATGATTTCGGCCAGTCCCTGGGTTGCGGTGCTTACCTGGGTAGTTTATGCCGTACCCGAATCGGCAATTTCAGGCTGGAACAAGCCCTGACGCTGGAAGCATTCGAGGAAGAAGTCAGTAAAATTAAAGCTTGAAGGGATAATTGATACCGATCTGCAATTGACCTTTCAAAGGTTGGAAATTATAAAACCATTTGTTCTGGGCAGCCGCATTATCCGGTTCGGGGCTGGGATCCTTGGCTTTGTACGAATAATCCACCCGTAATAGGAAAAAAGTAAAATCAACCCTTAAACCGGTTCCCACACCTACCGCAAGATCTTTGCCCAGGCGACCAAAATTGAAAACTTCTTCCGGTTCACCTGCTGCTTTTTTAAGGAACCAGATATTACCAATATCAGTGAACAAGGCTCCTTCCAGTTTTACCCCGGCTATGTCCGTGATCGGGAACCTGTACTCAGCATTGAGCTCCAGCTGAACATCCCCGTATCGTTCAGGATTATCTTCGAAATCTTTCAGTACAGAACCGGGCCCTAATTTGCGCAGGCGCCATGCTCGCATGCTGTTGGGACCACCCGCAAAATATTGTTTGAAAAAAGGTAAATTATTTTGTTTGTTCTCATTAACGGTATTGCCGGATTCATAGCCTACTCCTACAAATCCTCTTAATGCAACAGCCGATCGCCTGATCTTGATCAGATGTGTATATTCCAAACTAAGTTTGGTAAACCTGTATAAGTTGGTATCCAAAAAATCACTGGGAATGAACCCGGCCAGGAAAGGGGAGTGCTCCACGTTAACTGACCAAATGGACTGGTGCACTTTGCCGGAATGAGCCCTTGTATAACCCAGGATAACCGATGAAATAAAACCATCCGTAAAAATATTCCGTAACGCAGGAGACTTTTCGATCAGTCTTTGCAGGCTATCCCTTTGTTTCAAATAAGAGTATTCAATATTGGGAATTTTAACGGTGATTTGTTCGGTGCGGTTAAAACGGGGGCGGTTACGCTGGTATTCATAGCCCCAGGAGCCATTGATGGTGGTAAGATTATATAATTCCCTTCGTTCAGTATTCGCCCCGTTGAAAGAAAAAACAGTTCGCACATTGTCACGCAATCGTTCGGGTAATCGCTTGAAATTGGGTACCGGACGTGGAAAATAAATATTGTGGCTGATACTGAACTGTTGGGTTTGGATGAATTTATCACCCAGTTCAACCCCATAGCGCACATTCGTGGTAGCCTGGTTAGCAGCCCGGGCGAAATTCCGGTTCTGGATTCCCAGGTTTATACCCATGCCAAAGAGGTTGCCTGCAATAGCCGTCTGGTTTTGAAAAGCCTCGAGATTGGCGGTAAAAAGGTATTTGGTAGAAGGTGTGAGATGCACCCGGAAATCCACTGTATCCTGGCCGGGCCTGGGTTCCGGAAGGATATTGATCAGTCGCCAGGCCCCAATATTATTGAGACGGGTAAGTGTGCGCTGTACCCTGCGTTGGTTATACAGATCAGTATAGCGCAGGTAAATATTGATCGGGAATATTTTGGGTTTGAATTTATTGCCGTGCTGTATTACATACATACCGGTGTCAACCTGAACTATGCTCCTTGTCATACCCGTGGTATCGGGATTATAATCCGGGTAAATGTAAATATTGCCGATATAATATTTTACCAGCCGGGCGCTGTCGAATCCCGGCTTGAATCTTATTTCCAGGTTGGCAGTTGGATTCTTTCTTCTTTCTGCCAGCTTTTGCAGGATCTCCAGTTGTTCAAAAGGATCGGGTGATGCCTCAAGCAACGCCACATCCAGGGTATCCCATACTCCCAGCAATTCCTCACGGCTGATTCGCAGGTAACCGTTCTGCCTGTATAATTCGATCAACCTGTCCAGTTCCGACGAAATGGGTGCTTTGGAGAAAGGATCATCTTTCTTAATAACCGCTTCATTCAGGTTATTCATAGTGAGTGCCTGCAATTCGGGCTGGTTGGGATGACGGGGCGGTGTATCCAGCTTATAGACGACAGTATCCAATCGGGTCAGTTTTCCCGGCACTACATCAAAAGTAACGGTGGCTGGTAGTCGCCCTTCCGCACTATCGGAGCTATCAATTGCAACTTTGTAGGAAGTCGAATCATAGAAATAACCCAGCGAAACCAGCAGGGAACGCATGAAAAGAACCGATTTATCCGCATTT
Source organism: Chitinophagaceae bacterium (assembly GCA_036277695.1). Taxonomy (GTDB): domain Bacteria; phylum Bacteroidota; class Bacteroidia; order Chitinophagales; family Chitinophagaceae; genus CADEDV01. Next base: position 3,341 of record DASUMO010000337.1, on the reverse strand, counting down.
GCCACATCATAAGCGGGCGGTTTTCTCATCACCTTCCATAATATTTTGTTTACAGCCCTCGGTCGCATACTATCATCCAACTGGTTTTCGAGACGCTCCGTCAGCAAATCTTTTTCATCGCTTGGCATATCAGCGATAACATTGATATTTGTTTTGTAGACATAGGGCCTATTGCGCGGGTAATTTTTGACAATGGTGCAGGAACTGGCGCATATCAGGATAAGACCGGCAAGGATTGCTTGAAGTCGGGAAATGAAAAATAAAGGCTGGCCGGCTAACATAGATTAATAAACGAACTGCAATGCTTGTAAAATCGCAGGTCAAATATATTCAAAGTTTAGGCCAGAAAAAATACAGGGATGAAGCAGGCATCTTTATTGCCGAAGGTCCCAAGCTTGTTTCAGAGTTATTAGTGGACATACCTTCACAGGTCCAGGAAGTGTATGCCACTTCCCAATGGATAGAACTACATCAAAACCTGGTCCTGCCCTCCCTGGTCGAAATTACTGAAGCCGAATTGGAAAAGATCAGCCAGCTCAACACCCCCAACCAGGTGCTGGCCCTTGTCAGGAAATTCATACCCCCGCTTGCTCTTGAAATGAGCAACCAGATCCTCCTGGCATTGGACACTATCCAGGATCCGGGTAATCTTGGAACAATTATCCGGATCGCAGACTGGTTCGGTATTAAACAACTTGTATGCAGTCATGAATGCGCCGATATCTATAATCCCAAAGTTGTGCAGGCCAGTATGGGGAGTATAGCCCGTGTAAAAATGATCCATACCGACTTGAGAGCATGGCTTTCTTCAGAAGACAATATAAAGATCTATGCAGCTGTTCTTGAAGGAACGGATATCAGGAAAATGGAGAAACTGGCTGAAGGGGTTATCCTGGTTGGCAATGAATCAAAAGGTATCCGCGAAGACCTGCTGAAATTTGCAAACGTCAGGATCACGATTCCGCGGGTTGGCCGGGCCGAATCATTGAACGCGGCAGTTGCAACCGGAATTATACTCTCTCATTTGGTTTGATTACTTTTCACAGGTAATAACGAATACCTGGAACGATAGACATGCAGGGGATTGCTATCCTTATTTTCCTTACCTGAAATGAATCGCTTTAACCGGTTGTATTTTTCGCACCAGCACCGAAGGGATCATTAATATCAGGAAACAGATCAGGAGCGTGCAAAGACCGATAAAGGCGACTTCCCACCAGGTAATGCTAACAGCCGCTTCACTGAGATAATAAGCTTCTTCTTTTAATTTGATGAAACCCGTTTTCTTTTGCAGGAATAAGATCAATAGTGCAGCGCCAGTACCTGCCAGTATGCCCGTGGTAGTGATAATCGCAGAATGTCGCAGGAAAATTTTTTGCACGGTCCAATCCGTAGCTCCCAGTGCCTTCAGTACGCCGATCATTCGGATACGCTCCAGCACCAGTATAATAAGACAGGTAATAAGATTGATCACGGCTACCGCAATCATGAACCCGATCAGCACATTCCGCGTCACGTTTTGCATATTAAGCCAGTCAAAAATATTAGGGGATATATTTCTTACACTTTTTGTATCCCAGGTTTCGGGAAAATTGCTGATCGCATATAATTCATCTACTCCCCGGTCGATCTGTTTATAATCGTGCAGGAAGATTTCATAACCCCCGATTTCATCCGGACCCCAGTCATTCAATCGCTGGATCAGGCGGATATCTCCAATGGCAAAGGTTTTATCGTATTCCTCGATACCGGTTTTATAGATCCCGGTTATCGTTAATTTATCTGGCCGGATATTGGCCCCGGCGGGTTCTGCTTCCCCTCCGGTTCCCGGGCGTATAAAATAGATCAGTATCCGGTCATTGACCTTTAATTTGAGTTGTTCGGCCGTATAGGCTGAAATCATGATCTCGCGGCTGTAAGTACTATCATTAAAACGGATGGGACGGCCCTCCTGTAAAAACGGGGCAAAATGGTTGAAATCATAGCTCGCATCCAGTCCTTTTACCAGTACTCCTTCGATTTCATCCTTTGTTTTTAAGATGGCATATTTAGTCGCGAAAGGGTGAATGGTTTTGACCAGCGGATCCTGTTTGATGGCCATTACCAGCGAGTCATCGCTGAAAATGGGTGTTTCTTCCGCAATTACGGAACGATCGGGCTGTTTTTCCTGGATCCTGATATGCCCCCAAAAACTGAAGATCTTCTGGCTCACCGTTTCCTGGAACCCATTAGCAAAAGCCAGGGTTATGATCATGACCGCCACACTGATTACCGTGGCGACAATTGATAAACGGATGATAAACCGGGAGAAAGATTTTTGTCCTTCAGAACCTTGTGAAGAGTTAAATGCGATCCGATTTGCTATAAAGCCTGCAACCTTCAAGTTGTATATTTTGTCTAAGTTCAAAAATAAGCCGCTCAAAAGATTTATCGGCTTTTTTGCCCGTTTTTAATCCGTATACCTTTATTTTGAACAAGCTGAAGCTTCGAAATTTAACATTATGCCATGAAGATTCCGGGAATCCTGAAAACATTGCTCACGCTTTGTATTTTCTTTCCATTTTTGGAAAGCCGGGCTCAGTTGGCAGATCATGTTTACCGGCCCAACATCAAGGCAGTTAAGCTCTTCAAAGCCGGGGATATTTACAGCTACCCGATCATGACACTGAACAGCGGCGAGCAGTTTGAACTGCACTTTGATGATCATGATGCCGATGTAAAGAATTACTACTATTCCTACCAGCTTTGCAATGCCGACTGGACTCCCTCCAATCTTTTTACTTTCGATTATATCAAAGGATTCCAGAGCAACCGGATCACGACATACCGGCATTCATCTATCGCATTTACCCGCTACACACATTACCAGGCTTATTTACCTGATAGAAATTGCGTTCCTACCCGTTCCGGCAATTACCTGCTGAAAGTATTTATCAACGATGATACTTCAAAACTGCTGTTTACGAAACGATTCCTGGTGGTCGATAATAAGCTCTCGGTTGCTGCACAACTCTCCCAGCCTTTTGGAGGCCAGTATTTCCGTACCCACCAGCGGGTACAGGTGGGGGTAAACACAGCTACAGCCCGCCTCAACACGTTTTCTCCCCAGGATATGAAGATCGTTGTCCTGCAGAACTATGTCTGGCCCACCGCTATTTTTTTGGACCGGCCCACGATTTACAGGGGTAACTATTACGAATATAGTGGGGATGAATTGTCTTTCCCCGCCGGTAAAGAATGGAGATGGATCAACCTGAGCAGTGTAAGGCTGATGAGCGACCGGATGAAAGATATCGGGAAAGGCGATACCCGTACCGATGTGTGGGTAAAACCAGATGGAG
>DASUMO010000336.1:0-3489 GCA_036277695.1 Chitinophagaceae bacterium | reverse complement strand
ACTACTGACAAGCAGATAGCGTAGCAACAATCTCCCGGCAATAAACAATATTCCTGTCAGGAAACCGCCTGTCAATGAGGCTTTCCAGGAAGGCCGCCCGTCTGCCAGGAAGCGAAATAATAGCACGAACCAGGCGGAAACAATAAGCACGCTTCCTATCTCAGCCAGTATGCCTTTGAAATAGATGCTCCCCCAGGTCCATATCTGGTCTATATAATTTCCAGCTACAGCTTCCAGGCCTTCAAAAAGAAAATCAGCAAAAAATAATATGCCGACCAGCAGGATGACGGCAAAAGACCTTAACCGGAAGACCAACGCGAAGAGCAGGCCCGGCCTTTCCTTTACTTTGATACGCCAGATCTGGTTCAGGGAGTTTTTAATAACGCCGAATAAGGTGGTTGCAATAAATAAAAGAAAGAGGAACCCCAAGATAATAACATACCAACTCTCACCAAAACCCCGGATATTTCTTACTACCTGTCTGACCTGTTCAGCTCCCTCCTTTCCCAGGGTATTCGAAATGTTTTCTATCAGTCCCCGCCCCATATTACCCGGCCCGATGAGAAAACCAAATAACTGTGCCAGTATAAACACAATGGGAGCTAATGCAAACGTGGTAAAAAATGCCGTAGCCCCGGCCATTCTCAGCGGATCATTTTTCCCCAACAATCCCAGCGAATCCCGCAGGCTGCTGATCAAGAGTGATATCTCATTTCCTTTTGATTTAGTTGCTGGCATGAACCCGATAAAGATAAAGAAATGATATCGCTTTTTCCTTGATGGTAATTGTTGCTTAATAACAAAGACCACAAAGCAGAACGGAGTTAGTTATGCTAACTTTGCATCGGCATGGCATTATCCAACAGTATTAATTACGGGCTATGATCTTAAGAAGCGGAACTATATTTTTCGTTGCCATTGCCGGGTTTTTGGTTTACCTGGTAATTTCCTGTACCACGGGCAAAAAAAGGACTTCTTTTGATAATTTTCAATATGAGAGGTTTAAAGATTCAGTGTTCAACGGAACTGCCGGCACGGCTGCTGACTCGGATAATATTTTTGACGCCCCTGAATTTACACCCGGCATCGATTCACTGGACAGCCTGTTAATACGCATGGATAACCAGTTGCGATGGGAAGCAGCTTTAATGGAGCAATTGGATACATTGAAAACAGGCATGAGAAAGGAGCCGGGATTCACCCCCGAAGAAAAAGATATCATTAACGAAAATATCAAGGCGCTGGATTCTTTCTATGCGACGAGAAACGAACCGGATCAGGGAAAATGTACCGGCAAGGATTGCATTCTATATATAGCAATTGATAAATCGAAACAAACATTATTCCTTTATATATTGGGTCAGTTAAAAGATACGTTTAAGGTTTCCACCGGCAAGGGGAACTATCAAACACCGAACATGGACCGCAGACCTGCCGGCCCGGTCTTCACCAGGTACAATTCCCGGAGATTCCCCGGGGGAAATTATATGGGAATGGGGAATATGCCCTATGCAGTTTTTCTAAGAGGTGGTTACGCCATACATGGCACCACTCCGGGAAATTATTCCAGGCTCGGCACTCCTGCATCGCACGGTTGTATTCGCCTGCATCCGGACAACGCAAAACTGCTTAATGCGTTGGTAAAAACGGTGGGGCTATCAGAAACCTGGGTTACTATAAACGATACTATAATTCCCTGAGGGGTAGTTAACCACGGTATACCGGAACTTTCCTCTCCGGCGTTACTTTGTTAACAGTTTCGGGATAGGCACTTTATCGCCGTTCGAACTAAAGTAAAATACCCTGTTGTGCATCCAAAAAAGTGTTTGCGCTGAGCGTATTCAACGAAGATTTTCCCGCGTACAACTGTCAGTGTCAGGGTAATTTGTACATTACCGGTTTTTTGAATAGCCGCTAGCGGGTATTCAAAAACTAATAAAATAGCGAGTTGAGTGTTTACAACACGGTCTCGTCTTTTGCTGGCGCCTTGTCATTCTACCAAACAGAGGTTGACCAGGGAGCCCTCCTGCTAAATTTATTTACTCATTGTCCTCATGTAATTCACAAGGCTCCAGATATCATCGTTTTCGGGTATTTTCTTTTTAAAGCCGGGCATATCATCCCGTCCTTTGGCAATCTTATAATATAAAGATCCATCGGTTTGGGACTGGGTAGTGGCTTTTGAAAAATCACCCGCTTCGGTTTTTAATTGCTTTGACTTAGGTCCGTCACCCTTACCCTTTTTACCATGGCAGGACTGACAATGAGTAGCCCATAATGACTTACCATCAGCAATAGACGATGCATCAGCGGTTATGGGGTTAACTTTATTTTTATCTGCCTCGGGCACAGGCCAGGGTTTTTGTAGCTGCGTGGTTACTTTAGGAATGAACCCGGCACCAACAATGCTTGTCACCAGAGCCAGTAAAATTACAAAAGCTTTCATTTTTATTTATTTTAATCAATATGAGTTTAGAGGTAAGACGGGTATCATCTTCAACCTCCATATGTTTTTTTTGAACGTTTCTTGCTAACACCAGCCGATTTCTTTTCGTTCCCTGTTTGGGGCATAATAATTTTTTTATCAGCAGGAAGATGAGGAAAGCCCGGGAAATCCTGGTCAATATGCTCATCGGGGTTCTGTTGTATTTCTTCTTCTTTTTTAATCGCTTTTGATTTTGCGTTCATTATTTTATCATTTTAGTATTCTACATCTTTGTTAAAACCTGCTGACAGCCAAACTGAAGACTTAGATTATCATTCAGGATCATTAAGTTAATTGAAAGTTACCTAATTCTCCAATTCCCCTTCAGAAAAACGGTCGCCAATTATATTACCCATAATTGATACCGGACCCTCCATTTTATGGGTACGGTCATCAAGCGTATTATCATACAACAATTCCCCCATTTGTAAAACAGCGGGCAGGTATGGCAGGATATTACTTCGTTGGCCAGCGATAAACTTTTTCACATCCGGTATGGAAGATTCTGCCGGTAGTGTTTCCTTGATTATTCTGACTGAAAAGGCAGCAATCGCGTTCATTTTCAGTTCTGCATTTTGCATGGAATAATAGGAGTAAAAAGCAATTCTTTGAACAGCATTTTGCTTTTTATCAGCAAAAATCAGGTCAATCCAATCAGTATAATTAGTCCCCCCTAAAATATTTTTTACCCCTTCATCTGTGCGGCTGTATCTGTATAAGGCTGTCAGGACGCCGGGTATGGCCGCCTGGCCAAACCGGTGCCCATCAGGGGTGCTGAGATTTGCGGCAGGCTCTTGTTTGTTTGGATCAATTTTCTGAAGCGAAGGGTAGCCCATTTGAATTTGAACTGCCTCTAGTAAGTTTATTGACATAACCGGGAAATTTAATTTTAGTAATATCTTTGAAAAGGATGCTGAATGTTAGTATTGAAGGGATATAATCCGGGAACCTCGCCAGTACACAGCTTTCCATTTACAAAGGTCACCAGCCTTGCCCTGGAAAAT
>DASUMO010000335.1:0-4181 GCA_036277695.1 Chitinophagaceae bacterium | reverse complement strand
AGAGGGGATACTGGATATGATAAAGGCGAAAAAATAGGCCTTGGTCAGCGCAAAAAATACATTGTAAGGAACAAATGCCTCCTGCAAGCCCCGGTCATAGGTATCACCCGAAAGGATACCTGCCATGCTACCTGCGAGCCTGCCACCCCAAATTCCTAGAACCATGGCTATGACCACCAAAAAAGGAATCATCAATAAGGCGGCGGCTATTTTCGGCAGGATCAGGTAGGTCTTCGTGTTGATGCCCATGATCTCCAATGCATCGATCTGTTCGCTCACCCGCATATTACCCAATTCGCTGGCGATTCGGCTCCCCGCTACACCGGCAAGAACGATACAAACAAGGGTAGGGGCAAATTCCAAAATCACGGTATCCCTAACAATTTGAGCAATGGTTGATCTTGGGATCAAAGGTGTAACAAGCTGGTAAGCTGTCTGGATCGTGGATACTGCGCCGATAAATACTGATATAATGGCGACAATACCCAATGAACCCACCCCAATTTCTGCACATTGATGCATGAATTCTTTCCAATACATCTTACCATTCTCGGGCCTGGAGAACATCCCCTTGAGCATTAATAAATACTGGCCTATATCACTAAAAAAGGTCATTCAAAAATTTAGGCTGTAAAATACGACGAAAAAAATTGAAGGCATAGCCGCCGGGGCTCATCCGTTAAGCTAATGTTCAAAGGTCTTTACTTACTTTCCGGAACCGCTTCCACCAGGGCGAACGTTTGACTATTTCATCGGTTGCAACTTTCGATTTGATCTGGGCATCCACTACGGCGATCAGTGCCATATTCAGGATACTGCGGACCGAACTGCCTAATTGTAGAATATGAACAGGTTTTTTCAAACCCAGCAGGATAGGTCCTACTGCATCGGCCGTTTCCAGTTCCTTCAATAAGTTATAAGCAATATTGCCGGAGGCGAGATTGGGGAAGATCAGGGTATTTACCTCTTTATTGACCAGTTCGCAGAAGGGATAGTTTTCTTTCATCAGTTCTTTATTGAAGGCCACACTGGCCTGCATCTCCCCATCGACCAGCAACGAGGGCATTTTTGTTTTCACGAGGCGACGGGCTTCGGCCACCAGCCTGGCTTCAGGTGAATTACTGCTCCCGAAATTGGAATAGCTCAGCATGGCGATCCGTGGAATAATATTAAAATGCCGGACTTCTTTGGCAACGAGTAATGTGATCTCCGCCAGTTCTTCCGCACTGGGGTTAAAATTAACTGTCGTATCAGCCAGGAAAAGCGGCCCCCGTTTGGTCAGCATCAAATACATGCCGGCAATTTTTTTCACTCCTTCTTCCGTGCCGATTGTTTGAATAGCCGGTCGTATGGTATCGGGATAGTTTTTAGCCAGTCCCGAGATCATACAATCAGCATCTCCGCATTCCACCATCATGCAACCAAAATAATTCCGGTCTTTCATGACCTTTTTAGCTTCATAGGCATTGAAGCCCCTGCGTCCGCGTTTGGCAAAAAAGATTTCAGAGTATTTAATTCTTTTCTCGTCCATGGCATCACTGCGGGGATCAAAGATGGGCATATCGGCAAGGTCGATACCGTTGGCCGCGGCGATGGTGCGGATCTTATTTTCATCACCCAATAAAATCGGGTAGCCGATACCGTCATCGTAGATGATCTGTGCAGCCTTGAGAATTTTTACATTATCGGCTTCGGCAAAAACCAGTCGTTTGGGATCCCGCCGGGCTTTATTGCCGATCACCCGCATCACCTGGTTATCGAGACCCAGGCGGTTGTTCAACTGGTTTTCATATTCTTCCCATTCTGTGATCGGGTGCTGCGCCACACCACTTTCCATGGCTGCCCGGGCTACAGCGGGAGCTACCGTGGCCAATAGCCGCGGATCCAGCGGTTTGGGAATAATATAATTCTCTCCAAAAGTGATGCTGTTCTCATTATAGGCCATCGTCACAATATCAGGTACCGGCGTCTTAGCCAGTTCAGCAAGGGCTTTTACCGCTGCCATTTTCATGGCTTCATTGATCTGTGTGGCTCTTACATCCAGGGCGCCGCGGAAAATATAGGGGAAGCCAAGGACGTTATTCACCTGGTTGGGATAATCGCTACGTCCCGTTGCCATGATCACATCCTTACGGGCACCCGTGGCATCTTCCCAACTGATCTCGGGATCAGGATTGGCCATGGCAAATACAATGGGATTTTTAGCCATGGATTTCACCATGTCGGCGTTTACCACGTTGCCGGCACTCAAACCAATAAAAACATCCGCGTCTTTCATGGCCTGTGCCAGTGTCATCTCTGATTTGGCGTTGGAATATTTTTGCTTGAAATGTTCCAGGTCGGTGCGTCCTTTATGCAATACTCCTTTGCGGTCAAATACCAGGAAATTGTCGTGTTTGGCCCCAAGCGCTTCATATAACTGCACACAGGCCATTGCGGCAGCGCCCGCCCCATTCACCACAAAACGGACCTTTTCGATTTTTTTCTTTTGAATTTCCAGCGCATTCAGCAGGGCGGCAGCGCTGATAATAGCCGTGCCATGCTGGTCATCATGCATGACGGGAATCTGTAGCTGATTTTTCAGCTCCTGCTCGATATAAAAACACTCGGGAGCTTTGATATCTTCCAGGTTGATACCCCCGAATGTGGGCTCGAGGGCCTTTACGATCTGTACGAACTTGACCGGGTCTTTTTCATTGATCTCGATATCGAATACATCAATATCGGCAAAGATCTTAAATAAGACTCCCTTGCCTTCCATGACCGGCTTACCGGCTTCAGGGCCGATATCACCCAGGCCCAGGACGGCGGTACCATTACTGATAACCGCAACCAGGTTGCCTTTTGCGGTATATTTATAGACATTTTCCTTATGGGCAGCGATTTCCTTACAGGGCTCGGCTACGCCGGGCGAATAGGCCAGTGAGAGATCCCGCTGGGTTTTGGCTTCCTTGGTTGGTATGACTTCAATTTTTCCGGGTCTTCCTTTCGCATGATACTCGAGTGCCTGTTGTTTTCGCAATTCGTTCTGCATAATATGATTTTAGCGGGCTCCCTTCGCGGGACTAAAACGGGCTGCAATGTACAAAAATGTAAATAGTCGGGTTATGACCAGGGAATAACCCTGCAGAAGGACCTATTATTTGAATGAGAAATGAAAAATGAGAAATAATTAATAATTAATAGGAAAGTGAATTTACTTCCTGAATTGGTTATTTGTTTTAGCCATAGCGATACTGGTTGAAAAAAATGGCCATTAACTGATTCGCTTCATTCAATACAACAAGGACTTTTTCATTCATGATTACCGGTTTTGTAATTATGATCATCAGGTTGATACGGGTTTCCCTGATTTCCTTTAGTACAACTTTCATTTTATGAACAAAGTCTGCGGGAGATTTAGCAGCCTGGGCCTCGCCATAAATCAACGCAGCAGCGGTGCTGCTTTACGATAACTGGTAACCCGGGTTTTGCTCTGCTTATGTATTGGGTAATAAATCGCAGATTTCAAGACAGGAGCAAACAAAAACAACCAGTCCTTCTTCCAGGTCAAACTTGTACCGTTTTTTTTCCACGCTAAGGTTTATTCATACTAATTTAGCCCTCCATCTTGGCCATCTCACATCACTACTGTTTCTTTCATATTCAAAAGGCCTTTTTCCTATCTCCTATCCGGGTTTTCTCACTCCAATAGCGATTTTTTCTCCTTTCTCATTCCTTATTTATTATTCTTTATTTCTATCCTCTTCCTTAATAAAGCCGTCTATGTACTTACACCAGGCACCGTAGCACTGGCACCCAGCCAGGCCATGATCCCCATCCCGATCTCAATCGCATCCTCATCAATATTAAAAGTGGGAGTATGTACACCAGATACAATGCCTTTTTGTTTATTCATAACGCCGATACGGTAAAAACAGGCCGGTACCTGTTGCGCATAATAACCAAAATCTTCGGCCCCCATTCTTAGCTCGGTTTCTTCAATATTCCCCGGGCCCAGGTATTCCGTCGCTGCATGTTTGGCTATTTCATGCAATTGTTCATTGTTATAAACCGAAGGATAACCTTTGTCGATCAATAATTCAATTTCCGCTCCCATGCTCTTCACCAGGTTGACCGCATACTCCGTAATCAACTCATGGGCCCTGGTTCGCCAGCTTTCATCCATAGCACGGAATGTA